>DATDHA010000363.1:0-4953 GCA_036521815.1 Alphaproteobacteria bacterium
GAGGTGGAGGCGGCAAGCCTCGCAAAATCCTACTTCCTGGCCAACATCAGCCACGAATTGCGCACGCCGTTGAACGCGATCATCGGATTCTCGGAAATCATGCAGAATCAATTGTTAGGGCCGGTCGAGAACGCGACTTACCTCGGCTATGCCAGCGACATCTACGAGAGCGGCACCCATCTGCTCGGATTGATCAACGAAATCCTCGATCTTTCCAAGGCGGAGGCGGGCCGCATGGAGATCAACGACGAAATCGTGGAGGTACCCGTTCTCGTGGAACGCTGCGTTGCGACCCTTCGGCCGCAGGCCGACAAGACCCGTATTACCGTGCACAACGTGGCGTCCGCAGCCCTTCCAGCGCTTGTCGCGGACCGCGCAAGATTGCGCCAAATCCTGGTCAACCTGCTCTCGAATGCGATCAAGTTCACGCCCGAACGAGGAAGCGTGACGGTGACGGCATTCATCGACGAGGATCGGCGGTTCGCCATCTCGGTCGCCGATACGGGCATCGGCATGACGCCCGAGCAGATTCCGATTGCACTCGAGCCCTTCCGCCAGATCGACAGCGCGCTCAATCGGGCTCACGGCGGCACGGGGTTGGGGCTGCCGCTCACGAAGCGTCTCATCGAATTGCATGGCGGCACGTTCGAAATCGAAAGCGTCCTTGGCCAGGGAACGACCGTAACGGTGCGCTTTCCGCAAGCACGCGTGCGGCGGCAATGAGCCGAGACGCGTTTCGAATTCGTCCCGATTGGAGCGGTGCTGCATGAGACCATCGCGGCTTGCGGGGATGTCGGGGATCGGGGTGGACCGCATGGGTGCGCGCGCCGATTCCATGTCGGGCAAGGATTTCCTGCGCCCTGAGAATTTAGACACCAATGTCCCACCGCACGAAGCCGTACTGGCGGCAAGCAAGGCTGCGATCGTGGATGACAAGAACAACAGCTATCTGCCCTTCATTGGACAATCGCACCTTCGCGATGCGGCGGCGGCACATGTCTCGCGCATGGCTGGGGTGCGATACGAAGGGTCGAAGAACGTCATCGTCTCGGTCGGCGGCCTCTCCGGAATCTTGAATGTCCTGCTCACCATTGTGGAGACGGGCGACGAAGTCATCCTCACCGACCCCACCTATATCGGGTTGATCAATCGCGTGCGCCTAGCAGGTGGCGTGCCGAAGCTCGTTCCCTTTGTGAAGGACGGCCGCGATTGGGCATTCGACCGCGACGCCTTGAAGAAGGCAGTCACGAAGAGGACACGCGCCTTTCTCCTGATGAGCCCATCAATGCCATCGGGCGCTTATCTCACGCGCGAGGATTGGGAGGCTGTGGCCGATAACGCTCGCGAGCGTAAGCTCTGGGTCGTGAACGACACGGCGATGGAGCGGATTCTGTTCGATGGACGCAAGGTCATCCATCCCGCCAGTCTTCCCGGCATGGCCGATCTCGTCATCACGGTTGGGGCGGCTTCGAAGGAGCTGCGCATGATCGGCTGGCGCGTGGGATGGATCGTGGCCCCGGAGCGCCTCCTTCCCGATCTTGCCCTTGTGTCGATGGGCAACGTCGTCGTGCCCGTCGGCATCGCACAGGATGCCGCCGCGACGGCACTCGAACTCGGCGACGACGACGTCAATCGCGCCACGGCGATCTGGCAGGCCCGGCGCGACTTGATTCTCTCGGAGATGGGTCGGTTGCCGGCGATGCGCCCCGCGGGCGGCTGGTCGCTTCTCGTCGACGCCTCCGAGATCGGCATGACGGGAATCGAGCTATCGGAGCTCTTGTTCGAGAAAGCGCAGATCGCTGCGACCCCGATGATCGGCTGGGGGGATATCAATGGCGCGCAGTTCCTGCGGCTCGTCTTCGCCAATGAGCCGATCGAGCGACTGGCGGGCATCGGCGCAAGAATGCGCGTGGCGCTGAATACGCGATAGCGGCCATCGTAATCCCGTCCGTTCGAAACTCGCGCTGCCAATGACGCCGGGGTGGTTTCGCGACGGCGTCATCCCCATTTTACGGAGAAGCATTCATCCGAGCGGGCACCATGAAGGCTTCAAAAATGTCCATCGGCATAGCGCTCGGCAGCGGAATTGCGCGCGGCTGGGCGCATATCGGCGTGCTGCGCGGTCTCGAGCGCCTCGGTATCGAACCGGCCATCGTCTGCGGCACGTCGATCGGCGCGCTCATCGGCGGCGTCTATCTCGGCGAAGGGCTCGATCGCCTCGAGGCGTGGGCGCGCGAACTGAACAGGCTCAAGATGACACGTCTTTTCGATTTTCAGATCGGACGCGGCGGCCTCATCGCGGGACGGCGGATCATGCAGATCTTCGATGAGGAGCTTCACGCCGTCATGATCGAGGATTTGCCTGCACGGTTCGCCTGCGCATGCACCGATCTCGATACCGGGCACGAAGTCTGGCTTCAGAGCGGGAAGCTGCTCGAGGCCGTGCGGGCGTCCTACGCGCTGCCCGGGCTGTTTCCGCCCGTCAAAATCGATGGCCGATGGCTGCTCGACGGGGCACTCGTCAATCCGATTCCCGTCTCGATATGCCGTGCACTCGGCGCACGCGTCGTCATCGCGGTCAACCTCAATGCCGACATGTTCGATGTGGCGTCCTTGGGCGCCGAACGGGAGCTCGAAGCAGCGGACGAGCGCGCACTCATCACGCGGCTGAAGAACCTCCCGGGCGCCGATCTGATGCGGCAGCTTTTCAGCCATCGAACCGACGAGCCGAGTGTCCTGAGCGTGATGGCGCGCTCGCTCCACTTCCTCCAGGACCGGATCAGCCGCGCGCGCCTCGCGGGCGACCCGCCCGACGTGACCATTGCGCCGAGGCTGGGGCAGATCGGCATCCTTCAGTTCGATCGCGCCGCCGAGAGCATCCGAGCTGGCGAGGAAGCCGTGGACCTGGCGGCCCCCGTACTCGAAGAGGTGTTGCGGCGCTATGACGTCCCCGTGAAGAGGCGTTAGTTCCCTAGGCGCGATTGCCGCTTATGCCGCGGTGCGGCCACGTGCTAAAGCAGACAAGATCGCTTGTCCACTTTGGCTTTTCACTTCGATTCTGCAATCGACGGTTACCCATGAACCGCAGGGAACGACGTGCTGGAAAAATGAAGAAGGAGGCGCGCGATGCCCGCAATCGCCCGCCCAAGCTCGATCTGGCCCAAGCACTCAATCCGGCCCAAGCACTCGATCCCGCCCAGGCGTTCAAAGCGGCCCAGGCTTTCGAAGCGGCCCAGGCTTTCGAAGCGGCAATGGCGCATTTCCACGCGGGCAGGCTCGAAGATGCCGATGCGATACTCAAGATGTTGGCGGAGCGGTATCCAGAGAAGGCGGCACCATGGCACGTGCGCGGCCTCGTGCGGCTTCGCAAAGGTGAGCACAGGGCTGCGCGCGAATTCCTCGAACGCGCCATCCGCTCTGATCCCAGACTAGCCCAGGCGCACAGCGACCTTGGTGCTGCATTGCAGCTCGAAGGACGGCTTGAAGAAGCAGCGGCGAGCTACAAACGCGCGGTGGCACTCGATCCGACGCTCGCTCAGGCGCACTGCAATCTCGGCATCACGCTTCACGCCCTTGGCGAGCGCAAGGCGGCGATCGATAGTTACAGACGCTCGCTAGCACGGCAGCCCGACTATGTGAAGGCACTCGTCAATCTTGGTGCTGCGTTGGAGGAGGACGGCGAATCCGACGAAGCGATGGATTATCTGAGGCAGGCAATAACACTCGAGCCCGCCCACGCCGGGGCGCACTTCAATCTCGGCAATTCGCTTCTACAGAAGAATCGCGTCGACGAGGCGCTGGCGGCTTACCAGCAGGCGGTGGCACTTTGGCCCGACCACATCGAGGCCGGCATGAACCTCGGCAACCTCCTCCTGCAACGTGGCAGGCTCGAGGAAGCGCGTGCTGTCTATCGGCGAATCGTCGAGCGCGCGCCGGAGCACGGCGAAGCCTACAGCGGTTTGGGGATCGCACTGCGGGATCTCGGCCGCGTCGACGAAGCGGCCGAAGCATTCGAGACCGCGACAAGGCTGTTGCCGGAGATGGCGGAGGCCTGGAGCAATCTCGGACTCATCCGCTGGGCAGAGGGACGGCTCGAGGAGGCGGTCGCGAGCCTCGAAATGGCGCTCGCATTGAGGCCGGATCTTGTCGGAGCGCACAACAATCTGGGCTTGATCCATGCGGATCGCGGCAGGTTGGCCGACGCGATCGAACTCTTGGACCGCGCCCTCGAACTCCAGCCCGATTTCTCGGCAGCACGGAGCAATCGGCTCTTCCTCCTGAATTACGATGACACAGCGACGGGCGAAGCGATCTTGGCGGCGCACCGGCTTTGGGAGAAGCGCCATGCGCTGCCAAGCGGTTGGCGGCACAATGCATGCGCCAACGATCCCGATCCGAACCGCCGCCTCAGAATCGGCTACGTCTCGCCCGATTTCCGCAGACATTCGGTCAGCTATTTCGCAGCCCCCCTCATCGATGCTCACGATCGCAGCCAAGTCGAGGTGACGTGCTACGCGAACGTGTCGCGGCCGGACGCCACGACGGAGCGGCTACAGCAGGCGGCAGATCGCTGGCGCCCGATCGTCGGCATTCCCGATCGGCAAGCGGCCGAGCTCATCCGCCGCGACGGCATCGATATTCTCATCGACCTCGCGGGGCATACGAACCTGAACCGCCTCGACATTTTCTCGCTGAAACCAGCACCGGTTCAGGTTAGCTGGCTTGGATATCCCAACACGACTGGCCTGACGTCGATCGATTACCGGATCACGGATTCGATTGCCGATCCCGAGGGTGAGGCCGATCGTCTCCATGTCGAACGCCTCATTCGACTGCCGTACGGCTTCCTATGCTACGAGGCGCCCGCGGACGCCGGAGAGGTCGGGCCACCGCCGTCGCGCGCCGCCGGCTTCGTCACCTTCGCCTCCTTCAACAGCGTTGCAAAAATGAGCG
>DATDHA010000364.1:0-7261 GCA_036521815.1 Alphaproteobacteria bacterium
GGTTCCCGAACGACCGCGGGCACGCAGCGCGTACCCGCCGCGGCCGGCCCAGCTGCCCCCGGCCATCTCCGGCTTTGCCGGCCGGGCCGGTGCCCTTGCCGAGCTGGAGGCGGCGCTGGGCGACGGCCGGATGGCGCGCGCGGCGGGTGCAAAGGCTGTGGGCGTGGCCTGGGGTTACCATGAAGTGGACGAGCTCGAAGCCGCCGGCGCTCATGCGATCGCGGCCACGTTCCGCGACGTGCCCGACGCCGTCCATAGGCTCGTGCCGTGATCCGCGGTCAGCGCAAACGCGCCTACAAGGATGTGGCCGTCGTCGAGCTGGAGGAGGGCTACGGCATCGCACTCGACGGCAAGGCCGTGCGGACGCCGAGGCGCCACCCGCTGCGGCTCCCGACCCGGCCGCTTGCGGGCGCGATCGCCGACGAGTGGCGGGCCCAGGACGAGGATGTCGATCCCAGGACGATGCCGCTTACGCGGCTGGCGGGTTCCGCAATCGACCTTGTTTTGCCGAATCGGGCTGACGTCATCGAGCGCACGGCCGCCTATGCGGCGACCGATCTCCTTTGTTACCGTGCCGAGGGACCGCAACCGCTGATGGAGCGTCAGGAAAGCGCTTGGCAGCCGCTCATCGATTGGGCTGGAAGTCGCTTCAAGGCCCCGCTCACGGTCACGCGGGGCATCATGGCGGTGGAGCAGCCCGACGAAACGCTTCGTGCGCTGGCGCTAGCCGTCGAAGGCCTCGACAACATGCGGCTGACGGCACTTGCAGCCGCGACGGCCGCATGTGGCTCGCTCGTCCTGGCACTCGCCCTGGCGGAGCGCGAGATCGACGCCGGAACGGCCTTCGAACTCTCGCAGCTCGACGAAAGCTATCAGATCGAGCTGTGGGGCGAGGACCCGGAAGCAGCCGCTCGCCGCGTCGCACTCAAGGCCGATATCGCGGCCGCAGCACGCTTTTTCCGTCTCCTCGAGGCGTAGGCTCCAGGAGGCGAGGTACCCCCTTGGCGGCCGATCCGGGCTGGCCTTGGGGTCTGCCGCATGCTATCTGCAATCGTTCCATGATGCGTCCGGTCCAATCGCGATCCGGACCGCGCGAGTGCTGCCGTCGGAAATCTTGGGCGGATGAGAGGCCTCATGCAGGAGATATTGCGAGAGCTCGACAAACAACGCGCGGGTGCGCGCGCGGGCGGCGGCGAACGCCGGATCGCGGTCCAGCACGAGAAGGGCAAACTCACCGCGCGCGAGCGCATCGAGCTTCTGTGCGATCCCGGCTCATTCGAGGAGCGGGACATGTTCGTCGAGCATCGCTGCAACGATTTCGGCATGGCCGAGCAAAAAATCCCCGGCGACGGCGTGGTGACGGGTTGGGGCACCGTGAACGGCCGCCTCGTCTTCGTGTTCAGCCAGGACTTCACCGTCTTCGGCGGCTCGCTCTCGGAGGCGCACGCCGAGAAAATCTGCAAGATCATGGACCAGGCGATGAAGGTGGGAGCGCCGGTGATCGGATTGAACGATTCGGGCGGTGCGCGGATTCAGGAGGGTGTCGCATCGCTCGCGGGTTACGCGGAAGTCTTTCAGCGCAACGTGCTTGCGTCCGGCGTGGTGCCGCAAGTCTCGCTCATCATGGGACCGTGCGCGGGAGGTGCCGTGTATTCGCCCGCGATGACCGATTTCATCTTCATGGTGAAGGACAGCTCCTACATGTTCGTGACGGGTCCCGATGTGGTGAAGACCGTGACCCACGAATCGGTGACCCAGGAAGAGCTCGGTGGTGCGGTCACGCATACGACCAAATCCGGCGTCGCCGATTGCGCCTTCGAGAACGATGTGGAAGCGCTCCTCGAGCTTCGCCGGTTCATCGACTTCCTTCCCGCGAACAACCGGGAGCCGCCGCCGGCCCGGCCGACGGATGATCCCGCGGATCGGCTGGAGATGTCGCTTGATACGCTGGTGCCGGCAAATCCCAACAAGCCCTATGAAATGAAGGAGCTCATCGCGAAGGTCGTCGACGATGAGGACTTCTTCGAGATCCAGCCGGACTACGCCAAGAACATCATTGTCGGGTTCGCGCGCATGGACGGTGTCACCGTCGGCATCGTCGCGAACCAGCCGATGGTGCTGGCAGGCTGCCTCGATATCGACAGTGCCAAGAAGGCGGCGCGCTTCGTGCGCTTCTGCGACTGCTTCTCGATACCCATCGTCACCTTCGTCGACGTGCCGGGCTTTCTTCCCGGTACCGCACAGGAGTTCGGCGGCATCATCAAACACGGGGCCAAGCTCCTCTTCGCCTACGCGGAAGCGACCGTGCCCAAGGTGACGGTGATCACGCGCAAGGCCTATGGTGGTGCTTACGACGTCATGAGCTCCAAGCATTTGCGCGGCGACGTGAACTACGCCTGGCCGACGGCGGAGATCGCGGTCATGGGTCCGAAGGGTGCCGTTGAGATCATTTTCCGCCAGGACATCGGGGACGCGGAGAAGATCGCGAAGCGCACGGAGGAGTATCGCCAGAAATTCGCGAACCCCTTCGTTGCCGGCCATCGCGGCTTCATCGACGACGTCATCATGCCCCACTCGACGCGCAAGCGCATTTGCCGCTCGCTCGCCATGCTGCGCGCGAAGAAGCTCGAAAACCCCTGGAAGAAGCACGACAACATTCCGCTCTAGTGTGGCTAGTCCGAAATTCGCCATATCTGGGTGCGGGACCGTGAGCGAATTTCGGAGTCAAAGTCACACTAGTAATAAGTTGTATCTAGTGTGGTCTTCGGATTTGAAGTTCCTAATCGGGACTGCCACCAAAATCATAGGAACTTCAAATCCACCACACTAGGGGAACGAGCGAGGTGACGCCGGAGGTGCGCTCGAATGTCTGACGATCGGACCGAGCTCGAGCGTGGGCGCCGTCGCCTCGATGGGTTTCGCAAGCACATCATCGCCTATTTCGCGGTTAGTGCGGCACTCGTCGTGCTGAACGTGGTGGCGACGCCAGGGACGATCTGGTTCGTCTGGCCGATCGTAGGTTGGGGTGGGGTGCTTGCAATTCACGCCGCCTACGCGATGGGCTTGTTCGGAGACCGGGGAGAAAGCTAGTGTGGCAAATCCGAAATTCGCCACATCTGGGAGCGGGACCGTGAGCGAATTTCGGATTCAAAGCCACACTAGTAATATGTTGTACCTAGTGTGGTATTCGGATTTGAAATTCCTAAACGCGGATGCCACCAAAATGTTAGGAACTTCAAATCCACCACACTAGGGGGTGGCCATGAACGAAGTCGATCCCGCGAAGATAATCGACTATCACGCCCACGTTTATTTCACCGACGCGCGGACCCGTGCCCTGGCGGTCGAGCTCAGGGAGGAGATCGCGGTGCGATTTCCCGTTGCACTTGGCCGCGTTCACGACCGGCCGGTCGGGCCGCATACGCAGCCAATGTTCCAGGTTGCATTTGCAACGGAACTCTTTGGCCGGTTCGTTCCGTGGCTCTCGCTCAATCATAAGGGCCTTTCGGTCCTTATCCATCCCGAGACGGGCGACGATCCGATCGACCATTCGGAATACGCACTCTGGCTCGGCGAAAAGCTGCCCGTCGATATCGAATATCTGCGCAACCTAGGCGCGTGACGCGATAAACAAATAAATTCTCCTCGAATCAAAGACTTATCGTGGTGAGAGGCGTGATGTCCCGCGCCGCTGAAGACGATCTGGGAAAGCCGCCGCGAGCGAGGCCGCCGAAAAGCGGACAGCTCGGCCATATCAGGGCTGGACACTGGCCGGCGAATTCCGCCCCTGCTATAAGCCGTCATAATTGGGTCATCGCCTGGCGGAATACCGTAGGCTTGGGCTCGAATTGAGGGGCGGGCGCGCGAAAGGCAATGTTCAAGAAGATCCTCATCGCAAATCGCGGCGAAATCGCTTGCCGGATCATTCGCACAGCCAGGCGCATGGGTATCGGGACCGTTGCCGTCTATTCGGACGCGGACGCCGAGGCACTCCACGTGCGCGAGGCGGACGAGGCGGTGGCGATTGGGCCCGCAGCTTCGGCGCAAAGCTACCTCAATATCGAGCGTATCGTGGCGGCGGCGAAGGATACCGGTTCCGAGGCCATCCATCCGGGCTATGGCTTCCTCTCCGAGAATGCGGCATTCGCCCGCGCGCTCGAAGGGGCGGGGGTGGTATTCATCGCACCCGGACAGGCGGCGATCGCCGCGATGGGCGACAAGATCGAATCGAAGAAGCTTGCCCTCAAGGCCAAGGTCAACGTCATTCCCGGTCACAACGACATCATCGAGGACCCCGAAGCGGCGGTGATGATCGCGCGCAAGGTCGGCTATCCCGTGATGATCAAGGCGGCGGCCGGTGGTGGTGGCAAGGGCATGCGCGTTGCCCGCGACGATCGCGAGGCGCTCGACGGCTTTCGCCTCGCGCGCAATGAGGCGCACGCCGCATTCGCCGACGATCGGGTCTTCATCGAGAAGTTCATCGAGGAGCCGCGGCATATCGAGATTCAGGTGCTGGGTGATTCCCACGGCAACATTGTCTATCTCGGCGAGCGCGAATGCTCGATCCAGCGCCGCCATCAGAAGGTCATCGAGGAGGCGCCGAGCCCATTTCTCGATGAGGCGACGCGGCGTGCCATGGGTGCCCAGGCCGTGGCGCTGGCCAAGGCGGTCGACTATCGCTCCGCCGGCACGGTCGAATTCATCGTCGACGCCAAACGCAACTTCTATTTCCTCGAGATGAATACGCGCCTGCAAGTCGAGCACCCGGTGACGGAACTCGTCACGGGTATCGACCTTGTGGAGCAGATGATACGGATCGCCGCGGGCGAAAAGCTCGCGCTCCGCCAGGACGATGTGAAGCTCGACGGCTGGGCGATCGAGGCGCGCGTCTACGCCGAGGATCCGTTCCGCAAATTCCTGCCATCGATCGGCCGGCTTGTGCGCTATATCCCGCCCGACGCCGACGGCAAGCGCGTTCGCCTCGATACGGGTGTGGAGGAAGGTGCGGAAATTTCGGTCTATTACGACCCCATGATCGCCAAACTCATCACCAGCGGGCGCGATCGCGGCGAGGCGATCGCGAACATGCGCAAGTCGCTTGACGCCTTCTATATACGCGGCCTCAGCCACAACATTCCGTTTCTTTCGGCGGTTATGGCGCATCCTCGTTTCGCGGCCGGACGGCTCACCACGAGTTTCATCGCCGAGGAGTTCAGCGAATCCTTCGTACCAGCACCCCTCGGCGCTGGCGACAAGAAGCTCTTCGCTGCCGTCGCGGCGGTGCTTCGCCGCGGGCAGGCCGAACGCGAATGCCTGATCGGCGGTCAGTTGCCAGGTCACGAGGCGAAGCCTGCCGGGAATTTCGCTGTACTTCTCGGCGACGAGCAATATGCGACGGAGGTCTCGCCCGCGGATGGCGGCTACGACGTCCGCATCGGCGAGGAGCGATATTCGGTGCGGGGGGCTTGGCGCCTCATCGATCCACTTTTCGAGGCTAGCGTGAACGGGCACCCTATCACGGTCCAAATCGACCGCCACGGCGTCGGCTACCGCCTTGCGCAGGGTGGCCTGCAAGCCGACGTGCGGGCCGTCTCACCGGCGGCGGCGCAGGCGCTCAAGCTCATGCCGAAAAAGGCCGCCGTCGATCTTTCCCGCTACCTCATGTCACCGATGCCCGGCCTTTTGGTCTCGCTCACCGTGAAGCTCGGCCAGGAGGTGAAGGCGGGCGAGGAACTTGCGGTCGTCGAGGCGATGAAGATGGAAAATATCCTGCGCGCCGAGCGCGACGGCATCATCGCAAGGCTTCACGCCAAGCCGGGCGACAGCTTGGCCGTCGATCAAGCCATTCTCGAGTTCGCTTGAACCCATCGCGTGGGACGCGACGGCGCTGGAATCGCGGCGGCCCCGTATTTATTTCGAATTCGAGGCCAGATGAACGAGGCGAGCCGAACCAAGACGGTCCGAATGCGCATTGAGGGGCGCGTGCAGGGCGTATGGTTTCGCGCCTGGACGGCCGAAGAGGCCATGAAGCGCGGTGTGAGGGGCTGGGTCCGCAATCGCAGGGACGGCAGCGTCGAGGCCCAGTTCTCAGGCCCCTCGCAGAACGTCGACGAAATGGTCGAAGCGTGCAAGAAGGGCCCCCCTCACGCGGTCGTCCAAGGCGTCATCGCCGCCGAAGCCGAGGATGACAACGAGCCCGGATTCCGAACTCTTCCAACCGTCTGACGGTTCCCATGATCCGCCTCGACATCCGCGAGATCCGCCAGAGCTTCCCAAACTTTCGGGCAGCCCTCCTCGTGGCCGACGGCATCGCGATATCGCTCGCGCGCCAACCCGCGGTCGATGCGATCGTCGCGGCGGCCGAGGCGGCGGCGTGGGAGCGGTGGGGCGATACGCCGGCGAGCGAGATTCCCGAACTCAGGGCGTGGCGGGAAGCCTATCGGGCTTTTGGCGTGAAGAAGACGAGCTACCGTTCCTCGGCCGAGCGGCTCTTGCGGCTTCTCCAGAAGGGGGAGCGGTTGCCGCAAGTAAGCAACCTCGTCGATCTCTATAATGCCGTCTCCTTGCGCACACTCTTCCCAATCGGTGCTGATGACCTCGATGGGATCGAGCCGCCGCTTGCCTTTCGCTATGCCCGGCTGGGCGACAGTTTCGTGGCCCTTGGCGACGCAGCACAACAGAATGATCCGCCCAAGGAAGGCGAGGTCGTCTATGCCGATGCCGAGAGAATCCTTTGCCGACGCTGGAACTGGTACCAGGACGCGCGCAGCGCCATCGCCCTCGTCACCTCGCGCGCGGCGTTGACCGTCCAGGCGATCGAGCCGGCCTCAGCACAGAATATCGAAGCGGTCGCGGGAGAGCTTGCCCTACTCATCGCGTCCCATTGCGGCGGGAAGGTGTCGTGGGCCGTCGCCGATAGCGCCAATCCCGTCGCGGATGTTGCCTAATCCGCGGCTCGGCACGCCTTCGCAGCAGCCCCGGTCTCGAAAACCGCGTCGAACGTCTCCCGCAGCACGACGTCAACCTCGGCCATCCCCGCGGGAATGCCGAGGGCGTGCAGGGAGGTCACGCCATAGCGCTGCTCGGCGATGCCGCAGGGCACGATGCCTTGGAAGTGAGTCAAATCGGGTGCCACGTTGAGGGCGACGCCGTGATAGGTGACCCAGCGCCGAACCCGCACGCCGATTGCCGCGATCTTGTCTTCCCGCCCGCGGCCGCGCGGCACCCAGATGCCGATCCGGCCCTCGCGCCGCCCCGCCTC
>DATDHA010000365.1:0-1682 GCA_036521815.1 Alphaproteobacteria bacterium
GGATGAGCACCGCGGCGACGGAGCTGTCGACCCCACCCGACAGCCCGCAGATCACCCTTGCGTCGCCCACCTGCTCACGAATCCGCGCAATCGCCTGCTGGCGGAAGGCCGCCATCGTCCAATCGCCGGCACAGCCCGCGACCTTGCGCGTGAAGTTCCGCAAGAGATCGGCGCCGTGGGGCGTGTGGACGACTTCCGGATGAAAGAGCGTGCCGTAGAAGCGGCGCGCGTCGTCCGCGATCATGGCGAAGGGTGCTGCGTCGCTCACGCCCACGGCACGGAAGCCGGTCGGCAGGCGCACGACGCGGTCGCCATGGCTCATCCAGACCTGCTGGCGCTCGCCCTTCTTCCATACCCCGTCCCATAGCACCGAATCACCGGTCACCTCGACAAAGGCGCGGCCGAATTCCTGATGGTCGGAGGCTTGGACCTCGCCGCCGAGCTGCGCACACATCGCCTGAAAGCCGTAGCAGATGCCGAGCACGGGAACGCTGAGCTTGAAAATTTCAGCGGGTGCGCGAGGGCTTTCGGCCTTGGTGAGTGAAGCGGGCCCGCCCGAAAGGATGATCGCCTTCGGCCCGAAATGCTCGAGCGTGGCGGCGCTCACCTTGTTGAAGGGATGGATCTCGCAATAGACCCCGCTCTCGCGCACGCGGCGGGCGATGAGCTGGGTTACCTGGGAGCCGAAATCGATGATGAGAACGCGGTCGGTCATGTGCTCCGGCCAACTGGAAGCGGCGCTCGTGCCGAGAGCGCCCCTAACTAATTCATTTTCTCGATTTTGTCGAATGGCTCGATCGGCCGAGCCGGCCGCAAGCCCGAAGCGGTGTGGGCATCCCGATTCGCAAGGCAGGTTCGCGCTATGCGCTTGGCTGCGTCGTGTCAATCCGCCTTGGCGCCGTCGCTCGAGCGGTTGAGGGCCCGGGCAAGGTCCGGCCAGCCATAGGCAAGCTCGGGCAGGACGACGCCCCAAAACCGCTCCTTCCGAGTCGCGACGATGGCCCCGCCCGCGGCCTCGTAGAAAAACCGCGACGGGTTTCTCGCAAGCACCCACAGCATGACGCTGTGGATCTGGCACGCTTCGAGCTTTCGAAAGGTGCCGGTCAAGAGCTTCGCCCCCACACCCCGGTTCTGGAAATCGGGGGCGACATAGAGCGTGTAGATTTCGCCGTCATAGCCCGAAATGGCGCTCCGCGTCCGGCCGGCGCTGACGAAGCCGACGACGCCCGCCTTGACCTCCTCCGCGACCAGCACCAACTCGCCCTCCCGCAGCCCCGAACGATGGCCCTGGAGGAGGTTCGACCAGTTGGCCCGGTGGTTTTTCTCCCGCATGCGGGCAAGGGCACTTTCCGGCAGGATACCGGCATAAGTCGCGCGCCAAGTCTCCACGTGTATCCTTGCTATTGCAGGAGCGTCGGAAGGGTATGCCTGTCTTACGAGCGCCATGACGAAACGCTATCACGGCTTCTCGCCGGAGTCAGCCTCGCTCGAAGATCGCCGCGAAAAATCCGTCGGTGCCGTGACTAGCCGGCGTCAAATGGAGGTTCGGCCCGCGCGTCGGGCAGCGCCCGCCGACCGCAGCCGGCCAGATTTCCTCGACCGGAAGCTGGCGAAACGATTCGTGGGATGCAAGGAAGCCCGCAATCTGCGCCTCGTTCTCCTCGGGCAAGAGGGAACAAGTT
>DATDHA010000366.1:0-3507 GCA_036521815.1 Alphaproteobacteria bacterium
CGTCCGGCTTGGCGGTCTCCTTCTCGACGATCGATGCAAGTGTGAGCGCTTCTTCTTCACTATGCAGCTCGAGATCCGGGGCGCGATCTTTCCAGAGCTGATCGAGCGTCTCGCTCATCGCCTTTCTCATCCGCGCGAGCATGTCGTCCCGGCCATCGCCCCAGGAATAATTGTAGGTCTGCGGGAGCAGGGTTCCCTCCTCGAGGGATTCCTTGACCGCCCCTTCGAGGCCGTCGGCATGCGTCAGCAAATCGATCACTTGGGCATTCGTGAGACCCTCGGCGACGGTCAAGTGGCGCATCACGGGCTTCGCATGGAGCAGCACGTCGATCGCATCTCGTAGGCTCGCGTTTGCCGGGAAAAGATATTCGCCCGCACGCAAGGCGCGCCGTTCGCCGAGGAGTTCCACGGCGAACGAGAAGGTGCGCGCGTCCCGGATGACGCCGTCCTTGAGGAGGACGGCCGCGATGCCGTCGACGCCAAGACCCTTGGGGATGACGAACGCAGCGGCACTCTCGAGCGGCCCCGCCGTCGTGAAGGCACGGTAAGCCCAGCCGGAAATACCGGCAGCGGCGGCCGCGAGAAGAACGATCGCGGTAACCATCAGACGACGCATATTACTCATTTGACGCCTCTCGGCAGCGCTCAGGGCGCTGGGCCGAAAACCAGCGAAGCATTGGTGCCGCCGAACCCGAAGGAGTTCGAGAGCGCATATTTGACCGGGCGCTTTTTTGCCTTATGGGGCACCAGGTCGATGTCGCAGCCATCCGAGGGATTGTCGAGATTGCGCGTGGGCGGGACCACGCCATCGCGCATGGCGAGGATCGAGAAGATCGCCTCGACACTGCCGGCAGCGCCAAGGAGATGGCCGATCGCCGATTTGGTGGACGACATGCTCAGCTTGTAGGCGGCTTCGCCGAAGAGGCGCTTGACGGCACCGAGCTCGATCTCGTCGCCAAGCGGAGTTGAAGTGCCGTGGGCATTGACGTAGTCGATCTGGTTCGGCTCGAGTGACGCACTCTTGAGCGCGCCGCGCATCGCGCGATAGCCGCCATTCCCGTCGGGAGCGGGTGCGGTTATGTGATAGGCATCGCCCGACATGCCGTAGCCGATCACTTCGGCATAGATCTTGGCGCCGCGCTTCTTGGCGTGTTCGAGCTCTTCGAGGATGACGATCCCGGCCCCTTCGCCCATCACGAAGCCGTCGCGATCCCTGTCCCAGGGTCGCGACGCCGCCGGTGGATCGTCGTTGAAAGAAGTCGAGAGTGCGCGCGCAGCCGCAAAGCCCGCGAGGCCGATGCGGCACACCGCGGCCTCGGCCCCGCCCGCAACCATGACGTCCGCATCGCCAAGCCCGATGAGACGCGAGGCATCGCCGATCGCGTGCGCACCCGTCGAACAGGCGGTCACGACCGAATGGTTGGGGCCCTTGAAGCCGTAGCGGATCGAAACATGGCCGGAGGCAAGGTTGATGAGACAGGCCGGGATGAAGAACGGGCTCACCCGGCGCGGACCCTTTTCCTGAAGGACAAGGGCCGTACTTGCGATCCCGTCGAGCCCGCCGATCCCGGAGCCGATCATCACGCCCGTGCGCTCGCGCGGCTCCTCGTCGGTCGGCTTCCAGGCGGAGTCTTCGACGGCTTGGACGGCAGCCGCCATGGCGTAGACGATGAACGGCTCGACTTTGCGCTGGTCCTTGGGCGCCATCCAGTCGTCGGCGTTAAAGAGACCGGACGTCGTCTCGCCGCGCGGCACCTGCCCCGCGATCTTGCACGGCATGTCCGACACGTCGAAATCCTGGATCGCGCGGATGCCCGACTGACCGTCGACCAGGCGTTCCCACACCGGCTCCACGCCGGAACCGAGCGGCGTGACCAAGCCCATGCCGGTGACGACCACACGTCTCATTGGGTTACCCACTCTATGTTGTCGCGCACGTGCGGAAGGCGATCCGACTCACCCGCCGATAGTGCCGAGCGGGCTCAGCCGTGCTGTTCGATGAATTGGATCGCATCCTTGACGGTGACGATCTTTTCGGCCGCCTCGTCCGGGATCTCGCAGCCGAACTCCTCCTCGAAGGCCATGACCAGCTCGACCGTGTCGAGGCTATCTGCGCCCAGATCGTCGATGAAGCTCGCCGCCTCCGTCACCTTGGCCTCGTCGACTCCGAGGTGCTCGACGACGATCTTCTTCACGCGCTCCGCAACGTCACTCATTTTTTCGACCCTCGTTGTCCACGGTTTCCTCGAAAGGAGCCGTGGGAAATGGACCCTCCCCCGCTACGTCCTTCGCAAAGCCGGCTCCGGCGCGAAAGCGGGGTTCTCTAACACACTTTTGGGGGGCTTGGCCAGCAAGTCTGGCGCCCACTTGCCGGGGCCCGGAATGCGCTCTAAAGCATGACCAATCCGCCGTTCACATGCAAGGTTTGGCCGGTGATATACCCAGCCTCCTCCGAAGCCAGGAAGGCCACCGCGGCGGCGACGTCGGCTGGCGTTCCGAGCCGGCCGAGTGCCACGTGCCTCATGATCGCCTCGCGCTGCTTCTCGTTCAGGGCCTTCGTCATCGCCGTATCGATGACGCCAGGAGCGACGCAATTCGCGGTGATGTTGCGCGGCGCCATCTCCGCCGCGAGCGATTTCGTGAACCCGACGAGCCCGGCCTTGGACGCCACGTAATTCGCCTGGCCCGGATTGCCGGTCGAGCCCACGACCGAGCCGATATTGATCACCCGTCCCCAGCGCTTCTTCATCATGCCGCGCAAGCTTGCGCGCGTGAGGCGGAACGTGGCCGTGAGATTGACTTCGAGCACCTTCAGCCAATCCGCATCGGTCATCCGAACGAGCAGCATGTCGCGCGCAATTCCCGCGTTGTTGACGAGAATGTCGATCGAGCCCATCGCACCTTCGGCCGATTTGACCAGTGCCTCGATGCTCGCGGGATCGTCGAGCTTGCACGCAAACGCGAAAGTGCCAGCGCCGAGCCCGACCTTGAGGGATTCGAGTGCGTCGACCCGTGTGCCCGAAACGGTCACGATGGCACCTTGCGCATGAAGCGCCTTCGCGATTGCGTCGCCGATTCCGCCGGTGGCACCGGTGACGAGTGCGGTCTTGCCTGCAAGCTCGAACAAGATTCCCTCCCGAGACAGGAAGCTAAAGGGTCTTCAGGAACGCCTCGACATCGGCAGGCGTGTGGACCGAGATGGCCCCGAGTTCCCGTGCAATCCGGCGCGTGAGGCCCGATAGCACCTTGCCCGAGCCGACTTCGACCAACCGCTCAACCCCGCGCTCTTGCATGGCCAGCACGCATTCGCGCCAGCGCACGCGGCTTGTCACCTGCTCGACGAGCAGGTTGCGGATGGCGAGTGGGTCGGTCACTGGCGACGCGGTCACGTTGGCAATGAGCGGAATGACCGGCGCTTCGAGCACGACCTTGCCGAGCGCGTCCGCCATGGCGTCGGCCGCGGGCTTCATCAAGGAACAATGGAAAGGAGCGCTTACCGGAAGCATC
>DATDHA010000367.1:0-5227 GCA_036521815.1 Alphaproteobacteria bacterium
AGGCAAGTACGCGCGGCGACGTGCCGATATCGCATGCGAAGGCGGCACGCTCGCGCACGAGTGGGTCGATGACGATTGGAAGCGACAGGGAGTCCGCAATGATATGTGCGGTTTGGAGTGTCCGCGTATAGGGGCTCACAATAAGCCGCTTCACGGCGCGTCCTGCCAGGATAGCCGCCGCCGCCTTGGCTTGCTCACGCCCCGCTTCCGTCAATTCGGGGTCTTCGATGCCCGGGTCGACCCCTGTCGTGCTGTAGTGAAGGTTGAAATAGGACTGGCCGTGGCGAACAAGGATCATGGACGGCCCGTGTCGCCGCCGTTGCCATGATCGAGACGACGTTGCTCCGGTTGCCGTGCCGACGGTTCGCCTGCGGATTCTTCCTCCTCGACAACGGCATAGTCGGCGTCGATCACTGTCGCGCGCCGAACCCGGCCGTGCCTTTCGAAGGCGCGCCACACGCGGCGGCGCACGTGGCGCCGGACCCACGGGATGAAAAGCAAGAACCCAAGCGCATCGGTCACGAAGCCCGGCACGATGAGAAGGGCACCGGCGAGCAGAATGCATAGACCGTCGACCAGCTCGTCGACGGGTGCCTCACCGCGACTGGCAATCTCACGGGCTCGCGCCAGCATTGCCAGACCGTGGCGGCGCATCAAGGCGATGCCAATGACCGTCGAGAGGATGGTGAGCCCGATCGTCGGCCAGATGCCGATCCGTTCGCCGACTTGAATGAAAACGGCGATCTCGACGAACGGGAGGGCCAGGACGGCAAGGAGGATCAGCGGCATGGCATGTCGCCCGGCGCGACCGGCCGCACGGTGGGCGGCAAGGTGTGCGCTTGCAGTGACGGGATGGCCAGCCTATCTACTAGGCACACGAGCGGGTGCTCGGCGCGCGGATGCTGTACCCCGAAGCGGCGTTCGAGTATTCTGCGCAAGGGTGTTACGTGGTGGGTCGCCATGGGTTGTGTTTAGCCCAGGGGCGAAAGCTGGTCCAGCGGATGGCTCTGGACCGTTGGACTCGGGCCTTTGGGACCTGATGCCAGGGGATAGGGACCGAGGCGGAGAGCAATGGACGTGCACTTCATCGACATCATCATTTTTGCCATGATCGCCGCATTCCTGATCCTTCGGCTCAGGAGCGTGTTGGGTCGGCGCACGGGCGAGGAGCGTCAGCGGCCCGATCCGTTCCGACCGACCCCGCTCGACCGCACCGGTGGCGCCAACCCTTCGAGCGATAAAGTCGTCCATCTCCCCGAACGCAACGCCCGGACCGGCAGCGAGAATGGCGCCGGTGCGGCGATCGAGCTGCCGCCAGCCGCGAAAGGGACCCCGCTCGAGTCCGGATTGACACAGATCGGCGTCGCCGATCCCAATTTCACGCCTCAAGGCTTCGTCGAGGGTGCGAAAGTGGCGTTCGAGATGACCGTCGAAGCGTTCGCGAACGGGGAGCGGAAAGTGCTTCGTCCGCTCCTGAGCGACCCGGTATTCGAACATTTCTCGGCGGCGATCAAGGCGCGTGAAGACGCAAGGCAAACGCACGTCACAACCCTCGTCGGCATCAAGTCTGCCGAAATTCTCGACGCCCGAATGGACGGCCGCACGGCCTATGTGACCGTCAAATTCGTCTCCGAGCAAGTCAATGTGACGAAGGACAAGGATGGCAACGTGGTCGATGGCGACCCAAACAACGTCGCCGAGATCACCGACATCTGGACGTTCGCGCGCAACACGCGCTCGCGCGATCCCAACTGGACCCTCGTTGAGACTCGAAGCCTCAACTGATCGCCATCGCTTCGTGTGTTTGCCGCGTCGGATTTTCCTCGGCCTTGCGCTCGCTGCGGCTGCACTAGCCGGCTGCGAGAAAAAGCCGGACCGTCTGACCCTGGAGCCGGTCGGGGTCGACGAGTTGCGCGGCTGGAGCGACGACCGGCTTGCGGAAGCTCTGCCCGCGATCCGAAGCTCTTGCGCCAAGCTCGCGGCCGAGCCCGACGATATGCCCGCCGGACCGGCCGGCACCGCCCTTCGTGCCGCCGACTGGCGCCCCGCCTGTGCGGCATTCGCGACACTGCGCGACGACGACACACCCGCACTGCGGGGTACAATCGAACAATGGCTGAAGCCATTTCGTGCCGGCAACAACGGCTCGGCGGACGGCCTTTTCACGGGCTATTACGAACCCGAACTCCATGGTTCGCGACATTCTGAAGGGCGGTTTACCATCCCGCTCTACGGGCGGCCTGTCGATCTCGTCACCGTCGATCTCGGCGATTTCGACGAGAGCTTCAAAGGAAAGCGCATCGCGGGACGGGTTTCGGGCGGAGCACTCAAGCCCTATGCCACGCGCGCCGAGATCGAGGCCGGGGCCGTCGCGGGCAAGGCGAGCGAACTTCTCTGGGTCGACGATCCAATCGATCTGTTTTTTCTCCAAATCCAGGGCTCGGGGCGCGTCATTCTCGACGACGGCACGATGGTTCGCGTCGGCTATGCCGCGCAAAACGGGCGAAGCTACCGCTCGATCGGCAAAATCCTTGTCGATCGCGGCCAGTTGCCGCTCGATGAGGTTAGTCTTCAGTCGCTCAAGGATTGGCTCCGCTCGCACCCATCCGAGGCAAAATCCCTGATGGACGAGAACGCGTCCTACGTGTTCTTCCGCGAGTTGTCGGGCGACGGCCCCGACGGGGCGGAAGGTGTCCCACTCACGCCTGGCCGCAGCCTCGCCGTCGATCCCAAGTTCGTTTCCTACGGCGTGCCGATCTGGCTCGATATCGAAAGCTCCAAAAAGGGCGAACGAATCCAACGGCTCGTGGTCGCCCAGGATACCGGGGGTGCGATCAAGGGGCCAGTGCGGGGCGACCTCTTCTGGGGCTTTGGCGCCGAGGCCGAGGCGATGGCGGGACCGATGCGCTCGCGCGGCGACTACTATCTTTTCCTGCCGCGCTGAAGTGCTGGAATGGCGCCAAGCATCGAGGCTTGCCATCCGCCCGGGGACATTTCATTGTAGCCCTGAAATCGGCAGAGCTGGCCCGCAAACGGCAATAGAAAATCGGGCCCTGGGGTATCAATGAGAGTCGGGCTTTTCGTGACCTGCCTGGTCGATCTCTTCCGGCCAACCGTCGGCTTTGCGGCGGTGAAACTCCTTGAGGAGGTCGGATGCGAGGTCGAGGTGCCGAACACCCAGACCTGCTGCGGCCAGCCCGCCTACAACTCGGGCGATAAGGCGGACGCGAAGGACATCGCCCGCTCGGTGATCGAAGCGTTCGAGCCCTTCGATTTCGTGGTGGCGCCGTCTGGCTCATGCGCCGGCATGATCAAGGCGCATTATAGCGAGCTCTTCACGGACGAGCCCAGTTGGGCGCAGCGGTCCCACGATTTAGCACGACGCACCTACGAGCTCGTCTCCTTCCTCGTCGACGTCTGCGGCCTGGATGCCGTCGATGCGCGCTACCCCGGCAGCGTGACTTATCACGACTCCTGTTCAGGCCTGCGGGAGCTGCACGTCAAGGCGCAGCCGCGCAAGCTGCTTCAGTCCGTGCGCGACCTCACTTTGACCGAATTGCCGAGTGCGGAGATTTGCTGCGGCTTTGGCGGCACTTTCTGCATCAAGTATCCCGAGATCTCGACGCGCATGGTTGAGGACAAGGCGAAGGACATCAAGGCGACGGGTGCCGGCACACTCCTCGCGGGCGATCTCGGGTGCCTCCTCAACATGGCGGGCCGGCTGAGGCGCGACGGCCACGAAATCAAGGCGCGTCACGTGGCGGAAGTGCTTGCCGGCATGGGCGACTTGCCCGCGATCGGCGATCCCACGGTTCCGAAGCTCGCGAGCTGAACGGGTCCGGCACGCCATGCACGCAACGAGCCGCGATTTCAAGGAAAACGCCCGCGCCGCGATCAACGACGCGACCCTTCAGCGCGCCATGACGAAGCTCGGCTTCCAGGCGGCCCGTGCCGCCGCCGTGTCGCGCTTGCCCGAGTTCGACAAGCTTCGCGACCAGGCGCGCGACATCAAAAACCACGTGCTCGAAAACCTCGATCTTTACCTGGAGCGCTACGAGTCGGAGATGATCCGGCGCGGCGGCCAGCTTCACTGGTGCCGCACCGCCGAGGAAGCGCGCAATACAGTCCTCGAGATTTGCCGGCGCTTCGGCGCCAAGACGGTGACCAAGGGCAAGTCCATGATCGGCGAAGAGATCGGGATCAACGAGTTCCTCGAGGCAAACGACATTGCACCCGTCGAAACCGACCTCGGCGAGTACATTATTCAACTCCGCCACGAACCGCCGAGCCATATCATTGCACCGGCCATTCATTTGACGAAGGATCAGGTCGCCGACGCCTTCTTCGAAAATCATCGTCAATACGGCAAGACCCGTCGCCTTGAGGATGCCGCCGATTTGCTCGCCGAGGCGCGCGAGGTTTTGCGCGATAAGTTCATCGCCGCCGACGTCGGCATCACCGGCGCCAATTTCCTCATCGCGGAAACGGGATCGTCTGTCATCGTCACGAACGAAGGCAACGGCGACCTCACCCAGAACTTGACCAAGGCCCACATTGTGCTGGCGACACCAGAGAAGCTCGTGCCCACCCTGGAGGACGCGACGACGATTCTCCGGCTCCTCGCCCGGTCCGCAACCGGACAGGAAATGTCGGTGTACACGACATTCTCGACCGGCCCGCGCCGGCCCGGCGACCTCGATGGCCCGAACGAGTACCACGTCATCATTCTCGACAACGGCCGCACCGCACTGCTGGGGACGGAATTCCAGGACATCCTGCGCTGCATTCGCTGTGCCGCGTGCATCAATCATTGCCCGGTCTACAACACGATCGGCGGACATGCTTACGGCTGGGTCTACCCCGGGCCGATGGGTTCCGTCCTCACCCCGGCGATCATCGGTGTCGCCGAGGCTGGCCACCTGCCGAATGCCTCGACCCTTTGCGGACGCTGCGAGAGCGTGTGCCCGATGCGCATTCCGCTGCCCAAGATGCTACGCCATTGGCGGGAGAAGGAGTTCGACAAGGGCTTGGCGCCAAAGCGCTTCCGCACCGGCCTCAAATTGTGGGCGTGGTTCGCCAAGCGCCCGCGGCTCTACCACCTTGGCGGCCGGTTGGCGATAAGGATGCTCGGCATGCTCGGGCGCGGCCGGGGCAGCTTTCGGCGCTTGCCGCTCGCGGGGGGGTGGACGAACGGGCGCGACATGCCGGCACCCGAAGGCCCGACGTT
>DATDHA010000368.1:0-4993 GCA_036521815.1 Alphaproteobacteria bacterium
CATCTGGGTGCGGGGCCGTGAGCGAATTTCGGATTCAAAGCCACACGAGTAATATTTGGAATCTAGTGTGGTATTCGGATTTGAAGTTCCTAATCGGGACTGCCACCAAAATGGTAGGAACCTCAAATCCACCACACTAGGGCGTCTCTTTTCCTGTGCTTGCAAGACACCCTGTCGATGGGTTTGATGAAACGCCTATGCGTCTTATTGACACTTGCTGGTGCTGTTGCGCCGTTTTCATCCTGGGAGCTCTCGGCCTCGCTTCTGCTGAAGCGCAATTGAGGGGGCATGGTGGCCCCGTGCGTGCGCTCGCCGTCTCTGCCGATGGAATAACAGCACTCTCGGGCAGCTTCGATAACTCGGCGATTCGGTGGTCGCTCCAACGAAATGCCGCCGAACAGGTGCTGCGCTTCCACGAGGGTGCAGTGAACGCCGTTGCGATTCTCAAGGACGGCCGCGACGTGACGGCCGGCGAGGATGCGCGCATCGGCGTTTGGACGCGGGGAAGTCAGAAGCCGGATATTGTCCTTGAAGGGCACAAAGGGCCGATCGCGGCACTCGCTGTATCGGTTGATGGCGTCACGCTTGCTTCGGCGTCCTGGGATCGCACTGTGCGATTGTGGCCGCTCGCGGGCGGTCCGCCGCGCGTGCTCGAAGGTCATCGCCAGAGCGTGAACGGTGTTGCCTTCGCACCCGACAACGATGCACTGGTGAGTGCTGGATATGATTCGACCGTGCGCATTTGGCCGCTAAGGCAATCGGGGCCACCTCTTGTCGCAACGCTGCCAGCGCCGCTCAACGCGGTGGCGGTGATGCCCGACGGCGAGATTGTCGCCGCCGGTGCTGACGGCAAGATCTACTTTTTGTCTTCGACCGGCGAGGAGCGTGGCGCGGTTGAAGCATCGGCAACCCCGATTGTGGCGCTTGCGACAACCGACGACGGCGGCCGTGTGGCGGCGGTGAGCATCGGCGGTCCAGTCGCGATCATCGATCGGCGCGCGCGCAAGGTCGCGGGGACCCTGGCGGGGCCGGGCCTGCCTGCATGGTCGGTCGCGTTTCTGCCGGATGGCCGCACCCTGCTTACGGGTGGCGCCGATGGCATGATTCGGCGCTGGGATTCGGAAACCGGACAGGCGATCGATCCCTTCTCGGCTGGCGGTCCCGAGGACCCGCTTGCGGGCTACGCCGGCGATCCCGGTGCCGTAGTGTTTCGCGCCTGTGTCGCATGCCACACGCTGAAGCCGGACGAAGGCAACCGCGCCGGCCCGAGCTTGCACGGCATCTTCGGCCGTCGTATTGCAACTCTTCCCGGCTATAATTTTTCTGATGCCCTCAAGCACCTCGACATCGTGTGGACGCCGGAAACGGTCGCCAAGCTTTTCGAGATCGGCCCCGCAAGCTTCACGCCGGGAACCAAGATGCCGGACCAGCGCATTGGCGCACCAGCGGACCGCGCCGCACTCGTCAAGTTCCTCGAAAGTGCGACGAGATGATCACACCTTCGGCTTTCCCTCGCGCTCGCGCAGGTAATCGTCGGTCGTCCGCGCCTTGGGTCGCGCCGGCGCGCCGTGGGGATCGAAGCTTTCCTCTGTGACGACGGCAACGCGGCAGTTCTCGCACATCTTGATGACATCGAGGCGTTTCGACGAGTTCTGGTACATCCAGTGCTTGCCTTCGAGCTTGGCGGCGACGCGCTCGATCGTGCTCTTGACGCCGAACGGCTTGCCGCAGCGAATGCAGTGGAACGGCTCTTCCTGCTTGAGAACGCGTGCGCCGGCAGCAGCCGCGCGAAAATCGAGCCGCGGCGCGAGGCCGATCACCTTTTCGGGGCATGTCGACTTGCAGAGGCCACATTGTACACAAGCGTCCTCCGTGAACCGCAGAAGCGGCCGGTCGGGATCGTCCGAAAGCGCTCCGGTCGGGCACGCGGTCACGCACGAGAGACAAAGCGTGCAGCCCTCGACATCGATCTCGACGGCGCCGAACGGTGCTGCGGCAGGCAGGGCCACGATGTCCGCGGGTGTGGGGGCTACTCGATGAAGCTCACGCAAGGCAAGGCGCAGCACGCCTCGCTTGTTGCCGACCGGCTGAAAACTCGCTGGCGGGGACGCAGCTACACCAGGCTCGATCGCACGCAAGGCTTCCCCGAGCGCAAATGGGTCGTCGGTCTCGATGGTTGCAACACGCTCACCCGCGAAACCAAGGCCGGCGAGGATCGGCACGGCAAGTGCGATCGTATTTCTGAGACCTAACGGATCGTGGCGCGCCTTGGCGCGACCGATCACCCCCACAGCGCAGGCACCGTAGGCGAAAGCCGCAACGATCGACTCGAGCCCGATTGCGGTGATCTCGTTCACGGCAAGGGGCAGGACATTAGCGGGCAATCCCTCGCCGTGGCGCGCAAGGGCGTCAATTAGCGCGCCACCATGATCCTCGTCATGAAAGAGGACGGTCGGCGATAAGCCGCCGGCTTCGCGATAGACCGCGAGAAGTGTGCGCAGCTTGTTCATCAGCGCATCGGCAGGCGGCAGCGCATAGCCGGCGGCACCCGTCGGGCACGCCGACGCGCATTGGCCGCAGCCGGCGCAAATCTTCTCGTCGATCGTCACATGATCGCCGGCGGGCGTAATAGCACTCGTCGGGCAAAGGTCGAGGCAGCGGGTGCATCCGACGATGTTCGAGCGCGAATGAGCGCAGAGGTCTGCGGTGAATTCGATGTAGCGCGGCTTGTCGAAATTCCCGATGAGGTCGCGTGCACGCAGCACAGCCGCGAGTACCGCCGCACGGTCGCGTGGATCGGCGCGTAAGTAACCGTCGCGCAAATCCGCAGCGAGAAATAGCGGCTGCCCGCCGGAAAGGTCGAGCAGGATGTCGCAGCGCGACACCGCACCGTCTCGCGCCGACCCGAAGGTCAAGGCACCGCGCGATGACGGCAGCGGCAGCGCAAATTCGTCCACGACCAGCTCGAACGCGCCGAGGTGGCCTTTCGCCGTGCGGATCGTGCCCTTCGCGATGGGAAAATCGTTCGTGCGTGGCGGCGTGAGGTTGGCGGGTCGGGTGATCAGCGTGGTGACGTCGAGATGTTCTTTGAGGAGACCCGCGGCCTCGATCGCACTTTCATCGCGTCCGTAGACGAGAAGGATGCCCTCGCTTTCGAGCCGGACAAACGGGACGTCCGGCATCGGCACAGCGGCGGCGGCGGCGAGTGCTGCCATCTTCGGCCCTGCTTTCGCGGCTTCAGTGGACCAGCCGGCGGTTTCCCGCAGGTTGACGAAGCTCAAGTCGGCCCCGCTTTCGGCGGCGACCTCGCGAAAGAGTGGCGCTTCTTGCGTGCAGCCGACCGTGATTGGGACGCCCGACGACAGGAGTGCACGATAGCGGTCGAGTTCGGCGCGGCAAAGCTGGCGTCCCCTGACGATCTCGGCGCCGCGGCAGCCGCGCGCCAAAGCACCGCCGTCGAGCGGCATCGTGTCCTCGCAGGAGCAAACCAGGATGGTGCGCCGATCCGGCATCAATTTTCCCGTCGTGGGTGCGGCGTCGATGGCGCTGACCGCAACCCTATCTCGCGCTATACTCTAACAGATCAAAGGCTTGCCTAGGATCGAAAATGCGGCTTGAGCAGCGCGGCCGAATCTCGCAGCCAAATGGACGCACCCTCGACCTGCCCCCGCCCTTCCGGGTGGTCATGCTGCGGGAGGTGGGTGATGCCTTCGTCCATGCCTGCGCCAATGCCGCCGAGCTCGGCGCCGGTGCACTCATCTTCGTCGGCCGCTTCGACCTCGCCGAGTTCGCCGTTGTGCTCGAACCCGACGAACCACTGGTTTCAACCCGTCGGGCCTTCTATGCCGGCATGGTCGCACTTGGCGCAGCGCTCGCCGCATCGGCACCGCCCGAGAAGCCGATCGCGATCGAATGGCCCGACGCGTTCCGCGTCGATCTCGGTCTCGTCGGCGGCGGTCGACTCGGCTGGCCCGCTGATGCCGCCGAGGAGGCCGTGCCGGATTGGCTTGTCTTCGGTGCCGCGATCCGCACCGTTCAACTGGGCGGGGACCAAGCAGGACTTCATCCGCTCGCGACGGCACTCGAAGCGGAGGGTTTCGGGGATTTCGGCGCAGAGCAGCTTGCCGAGCGCTTCGCCCGGCACCTGATGGCGGTACTTGACCGCTGGCAGGAGAGCGGTTTTGCCTCCGTCGCGGCCGAATACGTATCGAAGCTGCAGCCCGCGAAAGACGTGCGCTACACAATCGACGCGAGGGGCGATCTTTCCGTCGAATGCCCGGGTAAGCGCGTCGAGCACCGCAATTTGCTTCGGGCGTTGAGCGCGCCATCGTGGCTCGATCCGGCAACGGGGGGCCTGCGGCTATGAAACTGCTTTACTCGCGCGCTGGGCCGAGGCCGCAACACATCCTCAGCGATCTTGGAATCGATGGGGAGCCGGCCAAGTCGGTGGACATCGCGGCCATGGTCCGGGGTGACGGCGCATGAGGGATTTTTGGCTCTCTTGCGGCCACCATTTGACCGACCGCGACGGAGACGGCAGGCTCCTGGTCACCGACGAATTCCTCAAGGCCTATTTTGCTCGGCCCGAATTGGACCCGCCGCCAGGATCCTGCGGTGCCGAGCGTCAACTGCGCGCAGCACTGCTATCCGATCCGCGCCGTCCCGTCGGCATGGACGAGATTGCCGCGATCGTCGACGAAGATGCCCGAGAAAACTGGCAACTGATGATCACCTTCCGGGACCGTCTCTTGCGCCATAGGACGCTCGAGGCGGCCTATGTCGACCTCGTGCGCGAGGGTGCGCGCACCACACCGCCACTCTTTTTCGATCAACTCGTTCACGTGATTTTGCGCAACGCGCTCGACGGCTGCGGCGACCCCTTCGTGGCCCGTGCCGCCGAGCTTTTCTTTCGCCCGCAGCGATTGGCGACCCAGGAAGGAGCGCTGATCGCGGCCGATGAGGAAAAGATCGCGGGGAGCGGCCCTACCCCGTT
>DATDHA010000369.1:0-1956 GCA_036521815.1 Alphaproteobacteria bacterium
AGGACGCTCGCCGACGGCAAGCGCGTGCGCTTCTTCAAATCGAACGGAGAGATGCTCGATGTCTGAAGCGGTTGCGGGCAAAGAAGCCGGCAAGCCCGCCGGCAAGCAGAAGGCGGACAAGCGCCCCGAGAAGCAGGCGCAGGGCGGCAAGCAGGCCGAGGCCAAGCAAGCCGCGGCGAAGCAGGCCGAGGCCAAGCAGGCCGAAGCTCACGGCCACCGTGCGGCCGATCAGCGCTCGGCCCCCCCAAGGCTGCAGTCGTTCTACCGCGAGCAGGTGATTCCGAAGCTGCGCTCCGAGCTCAAGATCGACAACGTGATGCAGGTGCCGCGCATCAGCAAGATCACCCTCAACATGGGCGTCGGTGAGGCGGTCGCCGACAAGAAGGTCATGGACGCCGCGGTCGCCGATCTCACCAAGATCACCGGCCAGAAGCCGCTGATCACCAAGTCGCGCAAGGCGATCGCGTCCTTCAAGATCCGCGCGGGACTCGCGGTCGGCGCCAAGGTGACGCTGCGCGGCATGCGCATGTACGAGTTCCTCGACCGCCTGATCAGCATCGCGATGCCGCGCATCCGCGACTTCCGCGGCGTGTCGCCACGCGCCTTCGACGGCCAGGGCAATTACTCGCTCGGCGTCAAGGAGCAGATCATTTTCCCCGAGATCCAGTACGACCAGATCGACCAGGTCCGGGGCATGGATATCACCATCACTACGACGGCGAAAGACGACCGTCACGGCCGAGCGTTGCTCGAGGCATTCAACTTCCCGTTCCGGAAGTAACCGGACCACAGGAACCGCTAAAGTCTATGGCAAAGACGAGCATGGTCGAGCGCGAGAAGCGTCGCGCCGGGATCGTGAAAAAGTACGCAGCGAAACGTGCGAAGCTCAAGGAGCTGATCCGCAGCCCGCGGACTTCGCCCGAGGCGCGCGCGGCGGCACAGGCGGAGTTGCAGTCGCAGCCGCGGGACGCGAGTCCCTCGCGCCAGCGCAAGCGCTGCGCCATCACCGGCCGTTCGCGCGGCGTGTACCGCAAGTTCGGCCTGTCGCGGGTGAAGATCCGCGAAGTGGCCTCGCGCGGCGAGATTCCGGGCCTCGCGAAGGCGAGCTGGTGAGGGACGCAGCATGAGCATGACCGATCCAGTCGCTGATCTTCTCACCCGCATCCGCAACGGCCAGACCGCCGGCAAGGCCGAGGTGCACCTCGACTCTTCGCGCCTGAAGACCGCGATCGTCAAGGTGCTGAAGGACGAGGGCTACATCGCCGACTTCCGCCTCGACGCCGACGGTGGCAAGCCGCGGCTCACCATAGGCCTCAAGTACTTCGAAGGCCGCCCGGTCATCGACCGCCTGGAGCGTGTCAGCCGTCCGGGGCTGCGCATCTATCGCGGCAAGGACGAGTTGCCGAAGATCCTCGGGGGCATGGGCACGGTGATCGTGTCGACCCCCAAGGGCGTCATGACCGACAAGCAGGCGCGCTCGATCGGACAGGGCGGCGAAGTCCTGTGCATCGTCGCCTGATGTAGAGAGCCATCATGTCGAGAATTGCCAAAGCTCCGGTCGAACTGCCTGCGGGTGTCACCGCGACCATCGCCTCCGGGGCGGTGACCATCAAGGGCGCCAAGGGTGCGCTCATCCTGCCGCTCAGCACCGGTGTCACCGTGGCGGAGAAGGAGAAGACGCTGCAGGTGAGCTTCGCCGACCCGAACCTGTCGCGCACCAAGGCTGGCGCGACCCGCGCGCACCTCGCCAACATGGTGCGCGGCGTGACCAAGGGCTACGAGAAGAAGCTCGAGCTGGTCGGCGTCGGTTTCCGTGCGGCGGTCCAGGGCAAGACGCTCAACCTCACGATCGGCTTCTCGCACCCGGTGAGCTTCCCGATCCCGGAAGGCATCAGCATCGAGACCCCGAGCCTGACCGAGATCATCGTCAAGGGCATCGACCGGCAGAAGGTCGGC
>DATDHA010000370.1:0-5961 GCA_036521815.1 Alphaproteobacteria bacterium
GCCATGCCGGCGAGCATGGTCAGGCCGATGCCGACGACCGTCTCGATCTCGCGGTGGATGCCAAGACGCTCGACGATCCGCCGGAGTGCGACCGGTATGACGATAGCCTTGAAGCCGAGCGCCAGCGCCGCCGTCACATAGAGATGCGGGGCATCCTGGATGAAGGCCTGCCAGGCAACTGAAAGGGCCAATGTCAGCGCATGCAGCGCGTAGACGTTGAGGAGTGCATTGAGCCGGTCCTGATAAAGAAGAACGAAGCTCAAGAGGACGAGACCGCCGGCCAGGAGATGGGAAATGTCGAAGCCGAGGCGCTCCATCTAGAAGCTCCCGGAGACAAATCGCAGGAGTGTCGCGAGCAGGCCGAGCATCAACGCCGCCCCCAGGAACTCAGGCACGCGAAACACGCGCATCTTGGCAAGCGAGGTCTCGAAGAGTGCGAGGAGAGTGCCGCCGACGGCCAGCTTGACGACGTAAGCGGCAGCGCCGACGAGTTCCGGCGCCACGCCCCCGCTCGCCGGCGTGAGGCCCCATGGCGCAAAGAGGCAGGAGATGAGCGACACGTAGAGCAGCAGCTTGATCGCGGCGGCAAGCTCGATCAGCGCCAGGTGCCGCCCGGAATATTCGAGCACCATCGCCTCGTGCACCATAGTGAGCTCAAGATGCGTGGCGGGGTTGTCGACGGGCATACGCGCATTCTCCGCGAGTGCTACCATCACGAGGGCGACAAGTGCCAGGCCGAGCGATACGCGCAATCCAACCGCCGACGACGCCATGAAGGCGGCCATCGTCGAAAGCTGGGTCGAGCCCGCGATAAGCGCAAGCGTGAACACGATCATGATCATGGCCGGCTCCGCGAGGGATGCGATCATCACCTCGCGGCTCGAGCCGATGCCGCCGAAGCTCGTTCCGACATCCATGCCCGCAAGTGCGAGGAAGAATCGAGCGGTGGCAAGGAGTGCGATGATAGCGATAAGGTCCGCGGACCAGCTAAACAAAAGCCCGGTCGCGAAGGTCGGCACTAAGGCGGCAGCCACCCAGGTCGTGGCGAAGATCAGATAGGGTGCGGCGCGGAAGAGCCAGCTTGCGTTCTCGGCCAGCACCACCTCCTTGCGCAAAAGCCGCGACAGATCGCGATAGGGCTGAAGGATCGGCGGGCCGCGTCGGCGCAAGAGGCGCGCCTTCACCTTGCGCACGAAGCCGACGAGCGCTGGCGCCAGAACGAGCACAAGCAACATCTGCGCGGCTTGCATGGCAAGATCGTGGATCAAAGCCATAACGCCAATGCCAGGAGAAGCGACACGAGGGCCAGGAACACGAGGCTCAGATAGCGCCGGATCGTCAGGAACTGAAGCCGGTTGAACCGATCCGCCACGACGTTTACCGCGCGGGAGAGGGGAGCATAGATGGAGTCCCAGACCGGATCGCGCAGCTCGACATTCAGTCGAGCCGGGCGGCTGTCGCCCGGCGGCGGCATCTCGACGCGCTCGCGCGCTTGGAATATGACGGCGCCATAGACGCGGCGGATCGGTTGCGTGAAGCTGCTCGCGGTGTATTGCGTGAGCGGGCTCGGATCGGGAAAGCCGCAGTCCCACGGGGCAGACCGGCGCACGGCGCGCGAAGCGAAGCGATGGATGGCGTAGGCGGACAACATCGCCGAGAGCGCAATGAAGATGAAGACGAGGAACCCGTCGTAGGAGCTGCGGCTCTCTGCGACCGGAACGATGGCGAGCCAAGAGAGGTCGGTTTGCCCGGGCATGTGGCTGCCCAAAAGACTTTGTGTGACAGGCGCAAGCGCGTCGATCGCGAAGCTCGGCAGGATGCCGCCAAGCAGGCAAAGTACCGCGAGCAGGAACATGGCAGCGAGCGAGAAACGGTCCGCCTCGACGGCCCTTTCCGCCATCGGCGAGCGCGGTCGACCAAGGAAGGTCACGCCGAAGACCTTGACGAAGCATGCCGCGGCGAGTGCCGCCGAGAGAGCCAGCATGGCGCCGACCGCGGGAATCAGGATCTTCAAGCCCCACTGGGGCAGCGCCGGGCTCAACAGGATCGCCTGCAGCGTCAACCACTCCGATACGAAGCCATTGAGGGGTGGCAAGGCCGAGATGGCGACGCAGCCGACGAGGAAGGCGAAGCTCGCGAGCGGCATGCGGTGGATGAGGCCGCCCAGGCGCTCCATGTCGCGCTCGCCCGTGCTGGTGAGCACGGCACCGGCGCCGAAGAATAGCAAGCTCTTGAAGAGCGAGTGGTTGAGAACGTGAAGCAGTGCTGCCGTCAATGCGAGGGCCGCGGCCCCGTCCATGCGGTTCGCGCGGAAGGCGAGCGCCAGGCCGAGCCCGATATAGACGATGCCGATGTTCTCGACCGTGTGGTACGCCAAAAGCCGCTTCAAGTCGTGCTGCATGAGGGCATAGAGCACGCCAAGCACGGTGGTGATCGCGGCAAGCGTCAAGACGACGGTGCTCGACCACCAACTCGGCTCCCCCAGCAGGTCGAAGACGAGGCGAATGAATCCGTAGACCGCGACCTTTGTCATCACGCCGCTCATGAGTGCCGAGACGTGGCTCGGTGCAGCCGGATGAGCGAGCGGCAGCCAGACGTGAAGCGGCACGAGCCCCGCCTTGGAGCCGGCACCGAGGAGTGCGAGGGCAAGAACGAGTGCGGCAAGGCCGGGGGTGTGATGGCCCATCCGCATCGCGGCGAATGCGTACCCACCCTCCGATCCGGCGAGCAATCCGAAAGCAAGGAGCAGGGCGAGTGTGCCGAAACTTGCCATGACAAGGTAGATATAGCCGGCTCGCGCGTTGTCGGCCTCGCGGTGATGCGCCATGACAAGCGCCCAGGAGGACAGCGACATGAACTCCCAGGAAAGCAGGAAGGTAAAGGCGTCGTCCGAAAGCACGACGAGATTCATGGCGGCGAGGAAAGCGGCGTAGAACGGCAGGACGCGCTGCGGCGATGGTTCATGGCGTCCGTAGCCAAGCGCAAAAACGCTTGCAGCACCCCCGCCGAGATTGACGACGACGAGGAAGAACGCCGATAGCGAATCGACGCGGAAATGCGCGCCGAGCCACGGCAACCCAAGCGGCAGCACGAGGCTCGGCGGTGCTGAATCTTCGGCGGTCAATTGGACGAGCGCAGCGGCGAATGCGATTGCGGATATCGCGACGCAAGCGCCGTAAACCAGCGTGCCCCCCGCGCGCGACCGTGCCGCGAACAGACCGAGCCACGATTCGGCGAGGAGAGCCGCGACGCAGTAAAGCGCGATGACGAGCGGCATCAGGGCTACTTTCGCTCCGCGGTGGTGGGCATCCTGGGGTCGGAGGAATCGGAAAGGCCCAAGGGTTCAGCGAGTTTGCGCCGATCGATATCAAAAGGCGCGCATGGTTTCGTCATCGGCGCAGCCGGGTTCATTTTCGAGATACCAATTGCGAGTGCTCCCCGTTGAGGCTAGCCGATAGCCTATGCAAAAGAAGAATTCAAGGCGCAAGACTTGCGGAATTCGTCTTTCCGACGAAGCCGGAGGGCGTTAAGCGCATCGTGAAGGAGGGCGCTTGCCTTCATTGCACCCGATCGGCGGGCCGTTGACGCGACCGCTATCCCGGGATTCCCGTCTCGGCAGGCGTATAGGGGCGAATACTCGTGGGATAAACGACGATTTCGGGGATCGACGTGCGCTTGGGCATCAGCGCCACATAGCGCATCGTGTCGGCCAGATCCTCCGGCTGGATGAATTGGGCCAAGACGGCGGGAGGGTACTTGATCCTCCGCCGCGCCATGATCGGCGTGTTGACGTCGTCGGGACATATGCAGCAGGCCCTGATGCCGAATTTCCACGCCTCCTGCGTGAGCGAGAGGCTCATTCCGAGCATGCCGAATTTGGCGGCGGTATAGGCGACGCCGGCCGCACCGCTCACCCGGCGGGCTGCGGTCGATGCGACATTGATGATCAGCCCCTCCTCCTGGGCGCGCATCGTCGGCATCACGGCCTGGAACATATTGAAAGCACCGGTGAGATTGACGCCCAGCACGTCATCCCAGTCCTCGGCACTCACTTCCTCCAGTCGGCGGGTGACGACGTTGATCCCGGCGTTGTTCACGAGGATGTCGACGCGTTTGAAGCGATCGATCAAGCGTGCGGCGACTTTCCGCACGTTCTCCCGGTTCGAGACGTCGAGCGGTTCGACCACGCTCGTCCCGCCGAACGCTTGAATTTCCCGCGCGGCGGTCTCGAGCATATCGCGCCGCCTGCCGATCAGGACGACCGAGGCCCCTTCCCTCGCGAACATCATGGCACCCGCCCTGCCGATACCGGTGCCCGCACCGGTCATCCAGACGACCTTGCCGTCGAAGACTTTCATTCAGCTCCCTCCCGATACGGAACCGCTCCCCGGGCCCACAGCGCCCGGCTTGTCCTTTAAGCGCCGTCCTTAATGGGTTACAGCCGGTCAAACCGAGGTTCGATCGCGAACGCCGCGCGCGCACCCGCCCTCCTCCACCCCTCCCATCGAGGATGGGGCATGCGGCGCGGGTCAATCCTGGTAATCGGGCTCGCGGCGGTCAAGTATCCGCTTCAGCGCGTCGAAATGATGGTCGGCCGACGACTTTCCGCCGTAACTCAACCTGTGGGATTGCTGTTCCTTCAGCCGCTGCACCGCGGCCTCCGGCAGCGGCTTCAGCGGCTTCCCGGTCCACATCGCGTAGAGCTGAACCTGGCAGGCGCGCTCGAGGTAAAAGAGCCTGTCATAGGCCTCGGCCACGGTATCACCGACGACGAGCACCCCATGATTGGCCATGAAGAGCACTTTCTTGTCGCCGAGAACGGATGCGAGACGCTCTCCCTCCGCCGGATCGTAGGCGAGGCCGGTGTAGTTCTCGTCATAGGCGGTAATGTCGAGGAAAGCGGATTCGGTTTGCCCGATCGCCGCGATACGCGGATCTTCAAGCCGCGTGAGGGCGGTAGCGTAGGGCATATGGGTGTGCATGACGCAGGCCGCACCCGCGTTCAGGCGATGGATTGGCGCATGAATGCAAAACGCCGAGCGCTCGACCTCACCCGTACCGCTCAGCACGCGGCCATCGTAGCCAACCTCCATGAAGGCGCTGGCGGCCACCTCCGACCAGTAGAGCCCGAAGGGGATCAGGTAGAAACGGTCCGACTTGCCAGGAACGGCGAGGGTGAAATGATTGAAGATGCCCTCGTTGAAGCCATGGATGACGGCCATGCGATGAGCGGCCGCGAGATCGACCCGTGCCTGCCATTCAGCGGTCGCTGGCCTTGTGCTTGAGGTTACTGTCGATACCAGCTTCATTTTCCACCCCCTGCCGAACCCCGACCGGGCCGAAGCTTACCATAAGCGCGCCGCGCGGCAAGGGCGTGGCTATAGCCCCTCGCCCCGGTTGGGGATGCACCACAGCCACAGCACTCGCAAACGCCCCCGCCGATCGTGTAATCTCTAGTGTGGCGAACCCAAAATTCGCCAGATCTGGGTGCGGGACCGTGAGCGAATTTCGGATTCAAAGCCACACTCGTAATATTTGGAATCTAGTGTGGTCTTCGGATTTGAAGTTCCTAAACGGGACTGCTACCAAAATCATAGGAACTTCAAATCCACCACACTAGGGCGGCATGGCACAGCGGATCGTCGTCTACTGGCGGGATATCCCGGCGCAGATCATCGTCAAGAAAGGGCGAGAGAGCGAACGGCGGGAGCTGCCCGAGCGTTTCATCCAGGCCATCGACCGCACCGCGATGCGCGTCGGCGCGCGCGATTCGGACGCCTATCTCAAGGAATGGCGGCGCGGCGCGCCTGAACCCTGCGCCGACGATCTTGCGGCCGAAGCAGAGGCGGCGGTGGCCCGGCTTATCGAAACCTACGATGCGGACCGCATCGAGCGGCTGGTGCGCGCCGATGGTTTCGAGCGTTCAAGCGAAACCTGAGGCGGCCATCCCTCGACGCTGGG
>DATDHA010000371.1:0-3444 GCA_036521815.1 Alphaproteobacteria bacterium
AGCATGCGGCGAAGGTGCCTGAGATTACGGCCCTTCTGATCACCTATCGCACGCCGATGGCGGCGGCGATGCTGCCGCGCTTCGTCAATAGCCGCACGGCCTTGCAGGCGGCGTCGCCGGCTTACGAGACAGCGCGCCTCCTGTCCCTCGTCGGCGTCGGGATCGACACGCTGCGCGGCTTCGGGATTCTGTTGATTGCGAGTGCGGCACTCGGTGTCTTCATCGCCCTCTACAACGCTACGCGCGAGCGCCGATACGACATCGCAATCATGCGTAGCCTCGGCGCCTCGCGCGGCCGGGTCTTGCGCGAGGTGCTGCTCGAAGGCTTGCTCCTGGCGTCTGGCGGCATCGTCCTCGCTATCGCCCTCGGCCATGGTATTGCCGCACTTCTCGGCGAATTCTCGCCAGAGGCGCGTGCCTTGGGCCTTTCGGGGCTCGCGTGGCGCGCGGAAGAGAGCTGGCTTGTCTTGCTGGCACTGCTGGTAGGTGTGGCCGCCGCCCTCGTACCGGCCTTGCTCGCCTACCGGGTGGATATTGCGCGCACGCTCGCGGGCGACTAGATTCCTGGTGGCTTTGTACTAGGTGACGGCATGAGATTTGGCGTAAGGACGGCGGCGACCCTAATTTTTGGCGGGGTTTTCGGCATTTGCCTGGGCGCAGCCCCGCTCGGCCATGGAACGGCGTTCGCGCTCAGCCAGTCGACCATTGTCTCGCCCGACGGAATGACCCCGCCGCCGGCGCCCAAGGACGGCATTCGCTGGGAGGAACTCAAGGACGTCGATGCGCCGATCGACCCGAAGGAGAGGCCGCCGCAATTCAGCCCGGGCGTCCTCTCCCTTGACGGCAAGGACGTCAAGCTTCGGGGTTTCATGATGCCGCTCGATGAGGCCGAGAAGCAGACGCGGTTCGTGCTCACGGCTCTTCCGCCGAGCTGTCCGTTCTGTCTACCGGCGGGTCCCGACCAGCTCGTCGAGGTCCAATGCAGCGACGGTGTCAAGTTCACCTTCGATCCCGTGACGATCGCGGGGAAGTTCGAGGTCCTGCGCGACGATCCGACCGGGCTCCTCTATCGCATGGTGGATGCAAAGCGCGTCGGCGATTGAGTGCCGTCGGCTAGCCGTTCCGCGCGGCAGCACTCGCGAACCACGCCGGTTTCCTCGGCCGAATGATGGCATCTGCGGCCATGAGGGGCTTCTCCTGGGCAAGTGCCGCCTCAACTGCATCGAGCTTCAGGAGTGCCAGGCCGACGCCGTCCTGTGCGCGGCGCAACTCGCCCACGTCCTCACCGCCAAAAATGACCGGGGTGCCAGGTGCCGGCGCCGGGCCGTCGATCTCGACGGGAAATAGGCGTTTCTTGACGAGTGCGCGGTACTTCATGCGCGCGGTCAGCTCTTGGCCGATGTAGCAGCCCTTCTCGAAATCCACCCCGTTCAGTTCCTCGAAGCCGCTTTCGAGCAGCAGCGCCTTCTCGACCGGCATATCCTTGCTCCCCTCGGGCACACCGAGCGAAAGACGCAGGCGGCAATAGCCGTCAAAGGGTGCCAGGGCGAAGCCGGCGGCTTCGAGTGCAGCCGCCAGCTTCGAGCGGGGTAACATGGCACGGCAGCCGAGCGATGCGAGGCGCGGATCGACAAAGACGACCCCGCCCTCGAACGCCCTTGCGGCGTTCGGCTCTGCGGACAGTCCGACGGGCTGAAAGACGTCGCCTCCCCAAAGGACGGCGACGGCAAGGGTCTCGCGCGCGTCGGCGATCGTGACATTGGCGCGGAGCTTGTACATCGTAAGCCGGCGCTTGAGATCGTCGAGGCGGCCCGCCTCGCCATCGAGAACGATTGCGCCGTCGGCCAGCTCGGCGATGAAGAGGTCGTGGAGAAAGCGTCCCTGAGCGGTGAGAAAGCCCGCGTAAAGGGCATGGCTTGGCGAGAGCTTTTCGATGTCGTTCGAGACCATGCCCTGAAGGAATTCGCGCACGTCCCCGCCCGTCAAGATCAGACAGGCCCGCTCCTCGTTGAGCGCATAAAATCGGTTCGGCATTGCCAGGCTCCTCGCACGACGCCGCCTCCAAGTTGGAGTGCGGAACTGCCGCTGACAAGTCCTTCGTGGCCTCTTGTGCCGAGAAGGCGAAGTGGGCCAGGCTGCTTGGCAATCGGGTGGCAGGGCCCTATAAGGCGCCCATCATGCACATCGTCCTTGTCGACGACTCGATCCCCTTCGATGGCAATAGCCCTTCGACTGAGCCATTGGGTGGCGCGGAGAAGACTTTTGCGAGCCTTCCGGGCGCCTTGGCCCGCCGCGGCCACCGGGTGCAAGTCTTCAATCGCGCATCCAGCCCCGGCGAAATCGAAGGTGCGGTTTGGGAGAGCTGGCAGGGCACTCGTCCGGTCGCGTGCGACGTGCTCATCGCATTCCGCCGGCCGGAGCTTCTGGGCTTTATCGCCAGTGCGGCGCGAAGTATGCTCTGGCTTGCGTCCTCGGCCGAATATCTCAGGGAGGATCGGCTGCAAGGTCTCCTCTACGCCCACCGTCCAACACTCGTATTCATGGGTGAGACCCATCGCGCCAGCTATCGGCCGAGCGATATAGCACTTGCGACGGCGGTGATCGCACCAGGCATACGACCCGAATATCTCAGTCCCGTTCCACCTGCACCGCTTCATCCCCCTTGGGCAGTGGCGACTTGCCATCCACTTCTCGGCCTCGAATGGCTGATCGGCCTCTGGAGCGATTGCGTTCACCCGCAATGCCCTCACGCGACGCTGCGGCTATATTCCGCGGCCCTCGATCGCGCCCGTTCCGGCGCTCCTGTTCCCGACGTCTTCAAATCGGTTGCCGCCTTGGCGATCGGGGCTCAAGACAAGGGAATCGCAATATTCCGCCCGAGTGCCGACGGCGCGATGGCGGAAGCGTATCGTGGCGCGCGCGTGCATCTCTATCCCGGGGACGCACGGGAGGCTCATTGCCACACGCTTGCCGAGAGCCAAGCCTGCGGAACGCCCGCGGTGGCCCGGCCTTTTCCGGCGACGGCGGAGCAGATCGCCGAGGGGGTCTCGGGGTACCTTGCCGCAGATGCCGATCCCTTTGCTCGCATGACGCTCAAGCTGCTTGAGGACGATGCCGCCTATGTGAGATTAAGTAGTGCTGCTCGCGAGCGGAATGCTGGCCGGAATCCGGACTCAGCCGCCGCCGCCTTCGAGGCGAATTGGGGTTAAGCGTGAATTTGGCATATCCTTGGCGACAATGAATATCTTGTTCATCACCCACACGCGGGTCGGCGATGCCGTGCTGTCGACGGGAATACTTTCCCGCCTGATCGAGCGGCATCCTGGCGCCCGGATCACGATCGCGTGCGGCCCCGCGGCCGTCGACATCTTCCGCGCGGTGCCGGGACTTGACCGGATTCATGTCCTGGAGAAGCGAAGCTACGGGCGGCATTGGCTGGAATTG
>DATDHA010000372.1:0-1568 GCA_036521815.1 Alphaproteobacteria bacterium
GGCGTTAAATTTGGCGCGCATCGCACCTCTTCAGAGCGTCTGCGAAATATGATGAACGACTGATAGAAGTGCGGTCGCGCGAAATTTCCGCCTGCGCGTACTTGACTTGTTGACGCGCACCGTGGAGCCTCCGGGCATCCACATCGGGGCGGGAGAGCTGGAAGTCCCCCGACCTTTTCGTACATCGAGACGGATGAGAGAATTTGCATGCGGTTGACGGCTCCCTTGGTTGCAATCATGACAATTACATCGATCGCGTGCCTTGATGCGGGATCGGCCCTTGCCGAGCAGGAGCGCGTTCGGATGACCCTGATTACGTCGGATGGAATCGGGGCCACGATCGGAACGATTCACGTAGTCGATACAAAGCAGGGCTTGCGCCTCACCCCACTCCTCAAAAGCCTCGATCCCGGCACCCATGATATCGGTATCCAAGAAAATGGCGATTGCGGTCCAGGACCCATCGACGGCGTGAATGCCGCCGGCGGTGCGGCGGGCGGCAACTTCGATCCCAACCAAACGACCAAGCCTGAAGGGGCCCCAGACACGGCTCGCCACGGCGAGTTGCCGCCCCTCACCGTCGGCAATGACGGTATTGCGCGAACGCCCATCACGGTGGAAAACCTGAAGCTCGCTCAGATCAAGGGGCGCGCGGTCGTGATTTATGCCGAAGGGGGTGCGAAATCCGGCTCGTCGGCACCGAGTGGGGGTACCCGCGTGGCCTGCGGTGTCGTTCGGTAGCGCCCACGCCCTCAAACGCCGCGGAATGCCGGCTTGCGCTTCCCGATGAAGGCGCGATAGCCCTCCTGGTAATCCTCGCTCGCGGCGGTCGCAAAGCCTTCATCGAATTCCTTCGCACTCAAGGGACGCGAATCGAGAAGCCGGCGCGCGAATTTCTTGTGGTAGCGATTGGAGAGCGGTGCCCCGTCCGCAATGCGCCGCGCCGTCGCGTAAGTCTCCTCCTCGACTTTGCCGTCGGCGACCACACGGGTGACGAGCCGCTTCTCCTTCGCCTCGGCAGCACCGAACACCCGGCCTTCCAGCAGGATTTCAAGTGCCGTGGCGCGCCCGACGAGATCGATCAGCGCCGTGATTTCCGGATAGGCCATGATCACGCCAAGCCGGTTGATCGGCACGCCAAAGCGACTCGATTCGCCGCAGATGCGAAGATCGCACATCACCGCAAGCTCGAGGCCGCCCCCCACGCAAATCCCCTTGATCATGGCGATCGTCGGATGGCGACAGTCGGCGATGTTCCCCATCGTCTTGTGCATGACCGCACCGTAGGCGCGCGCTTGCTCGAAATTGGCCCGCTCGGCTTTGAACTCGGTGATGTCGGCGCCGGGTGCGAACGCCTTGTCGCCGGCCCCGCGCAAGACGATGCAGCGCACGTCGCCGTCCCGGTCGAGGCCCTCGAAGACATTCCCAACGGCCTGCCACAGCGCCTTGGAAAGCGCATTCAATTTTTCAGGACGATTCAAGACGACGGTCGCGACGTCGCCGTCGCGTTGAACTAGAACAAGCTCGGACATTGCGGGACCCCTCTCGGCAATCGACCGCGCAAGACT
>DATDHA010000373.1:0-2158 GCA_036521815.1 Alphaproteobacteria bacterium
CATGCCCGCGAAGGCAGCACACTATTACCTCGAGCGGCACTTAGCGCCTGAAGTACCGCGCGAGCGAGCGCGCCAGTCGGTGACGGGTTCCGGTGAGGCGGCGCAACAGCGTCTCGGGGATGAGATGCAGATGCGCGTGCTCCAGGCGCACACCGACGGTGACGATCGCATCCCCCGCCATGTCCGTCACGACGAGCTCGACCGGACCCACTGTTAGCGTATCGCCGACGGAAGGTGCCTCGCCGAGACGGCTTTCGACGAACCCCCCGAGACTCATGGCAAGCTCCTCGCGCGTCGCGGGAAAGTCGTATTCGTGGGCAATCGAGCCGACGGGTGCTTCGGCGCGAAAGACGAAGTCGGCGAGCTGAACATCGGCGCGCACGCGGCTTCGCCTCGGCCGCGGCAGGAACAGCCGGTCCACGGCAAGGGCGTGCTCGGGCGGGCAGATCAGGAATGCCGCGTCGCCCGGCTGCAATGCGCCAAGCTCCCGCAAAGGGACCACACCCCGGTCGCGGATGACGGCAAGGAGGCGCGTGCGCTTGGGGAGGGCTATCTGGTCGAGCGGCTTTTTCGTGATGGGGCTGCCGCTCCGCACGGCGTAGCCGACGATCTCGCGGTCCATCTGGGAGGGCAGGTCGATCTCCATGCGCCCGAGCGGCTCCGGCATGGGCGGCACCTCGACTTCGAGCCGGCGTGCCACCCAGGGAACCGTCCAGCCCTGGAGGAGAAGGGACGCGAGGACCACGATGAAGGCGACGTTGAAATAGCGATGGGCGTCGGGCACGCCGCCGAGGACCGGGATGATCGCGAGGAAGAGCGGAACCGCACCGCGCAGGCCGACCCAGGCGATGAACAGCCGCTCCCCCCAATTGAAGCGCGAGAAGGCGAGGCAGAGGAGGACCGCGAGCGGGCGCGCTACGAAGATGAGTGCCAAGGCGACGATCGTCGCCGGCAGCAGGTCGGGCACGAGATTGCGCGGCGTCACCAGGAGGCCGAGCATCACGAACATGACGATCTGGGCGACCCAGGCGATACCGTCGTGAAAGCGCCGCACGAGCTTGTTCGCGCGCAAGCGCTGATTGCCGGCAACGATCCCGGCGAGATAGATCGCGAGGAAGCCGCTGCCGCCGAGCTCCTGGGTCCCGCCGAAGACGACGAGTGCCCCGGCGGCAACGAAGACAGGGTAGAGGCCGGGTGCGAGCTCCAGCCGATTGAGCGTCCATGCGAGCGCCCCGCCGCCCGCGATGCCGAGTACGGCGCCGAGGCCGACCTGGCGCAGGAATTCGCCTTCCACTTGCCAGCCGGACTTGCCGCCACCTGCCGTGATGATGCCGACAAGGAGGACGGTGAGCAGCACCGCCAGTGGGTCGTTCGCACCCGACTCGATCTCGAGGGTCGTGGCGACGCGGCGCTTCAGGTCCATGCCGCGCTGGTGGAGGAGAAGGAAGACCGCGGCCGCGTCCGTGGAGGCAACCGTCGCCCCCATGAGGAAGGCACCGAGCCAGCCGAGGCCGAAGACGTAGCGCGCGCAGGCCCCCGTAATCGCGGCGGTGACGAGCACGCCCAGGGTGGCAAGGAGCGATGCGGGCAGCCACGAAGTACGCAGGGCCGCCAAGGGCGTCCTAAGCCCGCCATCGAAAAGGATGATCGCGAGCGACAGGCTCGCGATGAGATAAGCACTCTTGAAATCGTCGAAGCGCACGCCGATGGGCCCGCTCTCGCCGGCAAACATGCCGAGGGCGAGGAAAACGAGCAGCAAGGGTGCGCCGATCCGCGACGACGCAACACCCGCCAGGATGCTCATCACCAGCAGCGTGCCGCCGAGCAGGATGAACTGGTTCGCGAGCTCCATCGCACCCCCCTGGGGCGACGACGCGCCTAACCTCCGACCCGTCCGCAGGAATCCGGCGTCCGCGTTCATAATGACACGAGAGGCGGCCGGTGGCAGCGGGAGTCGCGAGGGCCAGTCGGCTCAATCGAAGGGTACGCCGGCGAAGGACAGCGGAAGGAATATGCGACCGCGGCCTGCCTTATCGCACCCTATTCGATCGACGGCGCGACGAGACCGCTATAGCCGTTCCACATGATCTGCACGCCGATGCAGAGGAGGATGAAGGCGGAGAGGCGCACGAAGACGTTGGTGCCCGTCTTGCCGAGC
>DATDHA010000374.1:0-3070 GCA_036521815.1 Alphaproteobacteria bacterium
GTTCAGGATGGCTGAACACCGCGTGGGGAACATTGACGTGATCGGGCTTGACCGGCATTTTGCCGAAAACCGTGTCGGCAAAGGCGTGGCCTTCGGCGATCGCGACGGGCGTGAGGTTGATGCGATTGGTGACGTCGCCGACCGCGTAAATGTTGGGCACGCTCGTGCGCGAATAGTCGTCGACGACGACGGCACCGTGCCGGTCGAGTTCGACGCCGGCCGCGTCAAGTCCAGCGCCGCTCGTGTGCGGCGCGCGCCCAGTCGCGAACATCACGCAGTCGACGTCGATCGCATCGCCGGTCGTAAGCGTGGCATGAAGCGTGGAACCGGTTTTTTCGATCCGCGCGATCTCGGCGTTGAATCGCAGGTCGATGCGCTTCTTGCGCATCTCATCGGCAAGGTGGGCGCGCACATCCGTGTCGAAGCCGCGCAGGAAGAGGGGCCCGCGATAGAGTTGCGTGACGCGGCTCCCGAGGCCGTTGAAGATCCCTGCGAACTCGCACGCGATGTAACCGCCGCCGACGACCGCGACGCGCGCGGGCAAGGCTTTCAGGAAGAACGCCTCGTTCGAGCTGATCGCGTGCTCGACACCCGGGATCGACGGCATGACCGGCCAGCCGCCGATCGCAACGAGGATCGTCTCGGCGCCGATGCGGCGGCCCGCGGCCTCGACCGTGTGCGCGTCCAGCAACAGCGCGCGCGCGGTGAATATCTCGACACCCGCATCCTCGAGCAGTTTCCTGTATATGCCGTTGAGGCGCGCAATCTCCTTGTTCTTGTTGGCGATCAGTGCTGCCCAATTGAAATGCTGCTCGCCGACCGTCCAGCCAAAGCCTGCCGCGTCCTCGAAATGCTCGCTGTAATGGCTGGCATAGACGAGGAGTTTCTTCGGCACGCAGCCGACGTTGACGCAAGTCCCGCCGAGATAGCGCTCCTCCGCGAGGGCGACCTTGGCGCCATGACCCGCCGCGATCCGGCTTGCCCGCACCCCGCCGGAACCGCCACCGATCACGAAGAGGTCGACATCGTATTTCGTCATTGTTCTTGCCTCTCGATCATATGTTCGCGCGCTTGCCAGTGGCGCTGACCAGCGGTTGAAGCCTCTATCGGCGAACCCTTTAGTGTTCCGCACCTGACGGACGGATCCCTTTTTGCGACGTCATTCCGGCCGGAGCGAAGCGGAGAGCCGGAATCCACGGCCCTGGATGCCCGCCTTCGCGGGCATGACGGAAAAGACCGATGCCCGCCTCCGCGGGCATGACGGAAAAGACCGATGCCCGCCTTCGCGGCATGACGGAAAGGCCAGATGCCCGCCTTCGCGAGCGTGACAAAAAGGAATCAACCGCTAGATCCGTTGCACTTGCATCGGCATATCCGGATCGCTCAAATCCCTCCCATGCAGAGGTATTTGATCTCGAGATACTCGTCGAGGCCGTATTTGGAGCCCTCGCGGCCGAGGCCCGATTCCTTGACGCCGCCGAAGGGGGCGACCTCGGTCGAGATGATGCCCGTATTGATCCCGACCATGCCGTAGTCGAGCGCCTCGGCGACGCGCCAGATGCGGCCGATGTCGCGGCCGTAGAAATAGCTCGCGAGGCCGAATTCCGTGTCGTTCGCCATGTGGACCGCCTCGCCTTCGTTCTTGAAGCGGAACAGCGGGGCGACGGGGCCGAAGGTTTCCTCGCGCGCGACCGCCATGTCCGGCTTCACGTCGGCGAGCACGGTCGGCTCGAAGAAGGTGCCGCCTTTCGGGTGGCGCTTGCCGCCCACGACGACGCGCGCACCCTTCTTGAGCGCGTCCTTGATGTGCGATTCGACCTTCTCGACGGCCTTCATGTCGATGAGCGGGCCCTGGTTGACGCCCGCCTCGAGCCCATTCCCGACCCGCAGGCCGGTGACGGCCTGGGCGAGCTTGGCCGAGAACTCCTCATAGACCTTGTCCTGCACGAGAAGGCGATTGGCGCAGACGCAGGTCTGGCCGGTGTTGCGGTACTTGGAGGCGATCGCACCCTCGACCGCCGCGTCGAGATCGGCATCGTCGAACACGATGAAGGGGGCGTTCCCGCCAAGCTCGAGGGAAATCTTCTTCACCGTGCCGGCGCATTGCGCCATCAAGAGCTTGCCGATCTCGGTCGATCCGGTGAAGGACAGCTTGCGCACGGCCGGATTCGACGTCATCTCCCCGCCGATCGCCGTGGCGGTCCCGGTCACCACGCTGAAGACACCCTTGGGAATGCCCGCGCGCTCGGCGAGCTCGCAGAGAGCCAGTGCCGAATATGGCGTTTGGGTCGCTGGCTTCACGACCATCGTGCACCCGGCCGCCAAGGCGGGTCCCGCCTTGCGCGTGATCATTGCCGAGGGGAAATTCCACGGCGTGATCGCCGTCGTCACGCCGACGGGTTGCTTGATCACGACGATGCGCTTGTCCGCCATATGCCCGGGGATCGTGTCGCCGTAGACGCGCTTGCCCTCCTCCGCGAACCACTCGATGAAGGACGCGGCATATCCGATCTCGCCTTTCGACTCCGTGAGCGGCTTGCCCTGCTCCGCCGTCATGAGGAAGGCAAGGTCCTCGGTGTTCTCGACCATCAGGTCCGCCCACTTGCGCAGGATTTTGGCACGCTCCTTGGCTGTGCGGGCGCGCCAGGCGGGAAGCGCTCTTTCCGCGGCCGCGATGGCGCGGCGCGTCTCATCGGCACCCATGCGCGGGACCGTGCCCAAAATCTCACCGGTCGCCGGATTATTGACCGGAACGGTGTGGCCGCCGTCGGCGTCGACCCAGGTGCTGTCGATGTAGCACTTCTGCCGGAACAGGCTCTTGTCACTGAGCTGCATGGCGCTTCTCCCTTGGATTTGGATTTCGTGTCGTTCGAGCGAAGTATAGGGGGGCCGGAAGCACTTGTTAACCCTGTCCGGAATCCCTCTGCTCAACGAATACGGGCGCGCACTCGTGCTTCGAGACGCCGCGAATAGCGAGTCCACCCACCCGGCAGCGCTCGCGCTCGCGGCGATAGACCCCCCACCCGGCAGCGCTGACGCGCTGCCGACCTCCCCCTCAGGTGGGGAGGTT
>DATDHA010000375.1:0-18404 GCA_036521815.1 Alphaproteobacteria bacterium
ATGAGCTCGGGAAGGATGCGTTCAGCGAACTCTTCGGGAGGTATGAGCGGGTCCAATTGCATACTCCAGCGGTAGCGATCTCCACCTTGGAAAGAGCCGGGTTGAAGCGCCCAGCGACTTCCTCACGTGCGGCGTCGAGAACCGACATGCTTAACCTATTGATTCGAGCCACTTCGCCAAGTCGGATTCTTGCGAAGTAACCGGATAAAGGCATTTGAGGCGGTTACGCACACGGCCGGAGCGGCTCGCTCGGCTGCCGTGATCTTCCCCATCCGGACGCGCCTTCGTCGGACGTCCGCGGCACGGCGAAGCGCTTTCAAAACCCGTGACCGCATCAACCCATATTCCCGTCAATCGGTCGGTTCGAGCATGACGTTCGCGTTGCCGCTGCCCGAGGATTGGCCGTAAGGGCCATATTGGCGGCCGGCATAGTGCCTGGTCTCGTCGAGGCAGCCGAGCATCGTCGCGATGTTCCGCCCGCCCATTTCGCCCACGACCGCCTGGGTATAATCGGGAAACCAGCGCTTGGCCTCGCCGACGCGTCCTTCCATGAGCATGGCAATGAACTCGCGGTCGTATTGCTGGCGCTCCTCGGTCGGCCAAAGCTCGGGTCCGCGCACCAGCTTGTGCGTGAAGCTGCAGCTCGCGAAGAACGCGGCCTTGCGGCCGGTCTTCTCGGCGGCACGCCGCACCGCACTACCCACATCCATCGCCTCCGCGAGATCAGCACTCACGACCGTGCCGATGAGAACGATCGGCACCTCGCTTTCCGGATCGAGATAGTGTGCCGGCACCCAGGAGCCGTAATCCCACTTGAAATGCGCCGAGTCATTCCTGTTGCAGGGAAAGCCGAGTGCTTTGACCTCACCGACGAGGGCGGCGCCGAATTCCGGATCGCCCTTGTAGGCATAAGGCACACCGTCGATGAGGTCCGGCGCCTCGTCGGCCACGCAGTGCCCTCTATGCTCCGACTGGCACGTCACGTACCAGTTGAACGTGCACACCCAGTGCGCCGAGTTGATGACGATGACATCGGGCTTCGCCTCCCTCAAGGCCTCGCCCATCGCGTAGGTGCCCTTGATGACGTCCTTGACGAAGGGAGGTGCTTTCTCCTCGATGCCCATGCGCGGCGTGTGAGGGACGACGCCCGCGCGAATGATCCCACCCGTCATGAAGTTTCTCCCTTGAAGCGGCACGCCGCGGCGGCACCCGAACGCTCAGGTGCTAAACATGGCGATGCAATCGATCTCGACATTGACCCCCTTCCGGTGGGGCGTTCCACCGACGCAGGTCCGCGTCACTTTTTCGCCACCCATGAAATCCCGAAACACCTCGTTGAAGCGGGGGAAATCCGCGACGTCACGCAGGATCACGCGCATACTGACGACATTCTCGAACGTCGCCCCCGCCTGCGACAAGACATTCTTCAAGTTGGTCAAGGTCTGCCGCGTCTGCGCCTCGATGTCGCCCGCCACCACCTCCCTGGTCACGGGGTCGAGCGGCCCCTGCCCCGAGACGAAGAGCATGTCGGCGAAGCGGATCGCCTGCGCGATAGGGGCAGCCTTCGCCTTGTCCGTGAAGCCCGTCGTCGGCGCGTTCGGCGAGGTGATGATCGTCTTCGGCATGGCGTGGGTTCTCCCGGTCGTCACGAATTGAAGCGGGCGACGATCTCCGGCGGCACGGGTGCTGCGCGCATGCCCGCAGGCCGGCTTTTGTCGATGACCGTCCACGCGCGAAGCTCATGGCCCTCGACCGCGATCTCGCCCTTGTTGCGGATGTGGTGGCGCACGAGAAACGTCTTGCCGCGCCATTCCTCGACCCAGCTTTCGATCTCGATGGTCTCGCCCAAACGGCAGGGTCGCTTGAAATTCGCTCCCGCATCGAGAAGGGGAACACCGCTCCAGTCATTTACCCCGAACATCTTGTCCCAATCGAGCCCGACCGAGCGGAACAGCATTTCGGTGCCGCGGTCGAACCACTCGAAATAGCGGGGGTAGAAGACGAGCTGGGCGGAATCGCAGTCGGCGAAATTGACCATGCGCACCTGGACCGAGCGCTTCATGCGGCCTCTCCCTTGAGGAGCGCTTCGGCGCGCTGGCGGAGCAGGAACCGCAGCACCTTGCCGGTCGCCGTGCGCGGAATCGCGTCGATGAAGCGAATCCATTTGGGGCATTTGTAGACCGAGAGGCGTTCGGTGAGGAGCGCCATGATGCGACGCTCGAGTGCTGCCGGCTCGAACTCTCCGTCCGGCCCGACCGCGAAGAGGGTCAGGCGCATGAGGCCGTCCGCGTCCACCGTGCCGACGACGATCGCCTCGCGCAGCGGAAGCTCCGCCAACAGCAGCTCCTCGATCTCCGCCGGGCTCACCCATTGCCCGGAAATCTTCAGAAGATCGTCGTGCCGGCCCTCATGGAACCAGTATCCGTCACCATCGATGCGGTACATGTCGCCGGTGCAAAACCACTCGCCGCGGAAGGCGGCACGGGACTTCTCCGGCTGGTCCCAATAGCGCGCTGCCCGCGAAGCGATCCGCGCCCAAAGAATCCCCGGCTCACCCGGCGGTGTTGGCCGGCCATCCGCGTCGGCGAGCTTCGCCTCGACCCCTGGTGCGGGCTTCCCCGACGATCCCGGCCGGACCATACCCGGATAGTTGGTCAGGAGCATGTAGACGGTCTCGGACGTCCCCATTCCGTCCACGATCTCGCATCCCGTCGCCTGCCGCCACCGCTGCCAAAGGCTCTCGGGCAGCCGCTCACCCGCGGAGACGTAGTGTCGGACCTGGCGCAGGCTTGCCCCCGCCGCGACCCCGGCCTCGAGAAGGTTGCGGTAGATCGTGGGCACTGCGAAGACGACGTGTGGGCGATGACGCTCGATGATTTGCGTCACAAGCTCGGGCTTCGGCCATTCATCGAGAAGAATGACCGTCGCCGCCAGACGAAAACCGCCGAAAAGGGCGTTGCCGAGCGCGTAGGCGAAAAAAAGCTTCGAGGTCGCGAACAGGCGCTCGCCCACGCGCACGCCCAAAACACCGCCAAGATGGTCGCCCGCGTTGAGCACGTCCTTCTGAAGATGCACGGCCGCTTTCGCGGTCCCGCTCGTCCCCGACGTATAGATCCAGAACGCCATGTCGTCGGATGCGCGCTCGACCGCGTCGAGATCGGGCGGCTGGCGGGCGAAGCGTGCTGCCCATGAATCGGCATTCGAAGACGCGTCGTCGATTACGATCAAGTGCGGCGGCGTATCGAGTTCACGTTCGATCGTGCAATAAGATTCGATGAAGGCACGCTCAAGGACGAAAACCTTGGCTTGCGTATCCCGAAGATAGAACAGGAGATCGCTCGGCGAGGCGCGAAGATTGACGGCAACCGCGACCGCACCGATCTTGATGGCGCCGAGATAACAGAAGATGAAATCCGGGGAGTCGCGCAGCATGATCAGCACGCGGTCATCCGGCGCGATGCCGAACTCCCGCAACGCGTTCCCGGCCCGATTGATTGCGCGCGCAACTTCGTCGTAGCTGTATGTGCGGTCGTGAAAGATGAGTGCGGCGTGCGACCCGTAGCCCCATTCGAGTGCCGGCCTCAACAGCGATTGAGCTGCGTTCATCGTCTCTCACCTGGCGACGGCCCTCTGCCGGCACATCGTTTGTCTGCTTAATTGCCTGGTTGCCTAGCTTTGCTTCGACTGTGGCATGCGACCATGAGGCGCGCAAGAGGCCGGCGCGGGTCATGTTGGCTCGGGTCACGTCGTCTTGGGTCACCGGCGTTTGGTGCGGCGAATGACAGCGCCGCCGATGCCGTGGTCAGGCGGTCTCGATGCGCGGATTTGCGCGGCACCGGATGAGCTTGGCGAGGAGATAGTCGATGTTATCGGCACCCATCGCGTCGAATTGGGTGAGGATGCGCTCGATCACGCGCTGGCGGTAACGCTCGGACTGCCCATCGAGGAGGTCGAGCTCGGTTTGCTGGACGACGTCGATGGCCGTCGCGAAGGCATGGAACAGCTCTGGCGGAAGTGCCGCCTTCTCATAGATCGCTTTCAAGCCGCGCATGCCCTTGTCGTAGACGAGGGTCACCGCGTTCTTGAGGGGAAGTGCCGCCAGCACCGCGATGCCCGCCTCGAAAAAGAGCGTATCACCCATGCAGAGTGCCCGCAGGAGAAGCGTGGGCGTCAAACGGTCGCGAGCGTGGAGCTGGCGCACGAATCGATCGAGCTCGCCGATACCGCTCTGCCAGACGATGCCGAGGGTGGCACGCTCCCGGCTGAATTGGATGAGGTCGCTTACCGCGTCCGGACCCAAATCCTGCGTTGCCATCAGATGTTGGCGCAGGCGCTCCGACACGATCGCGACGAGACGCTCGGAGACGGCCGCCGGCAGGGTCGAGCGGAACGCCAGGCGCTGCTCGATCGCGTCGTTCTCGCAATATGCGTCGAGCACCTTCTGGAGTTCCGCTTCGCCAAGCTCGGCACCGTCGTTGCTCACGAGCTCGACGACGGCGTCGGGGTTCTTGCTTTCGACGAGCGCATGCGCGACCGGTGCGGAGACGTGCCGCCGGCGCGCCACCGCGATCTGCCGCGGTGGCTCATTCGACGCGATGAGACCGATGAGATCGGCGTCGGTCAGCACCTCACAGCTTTCGATGATCGGCAGGGCCACGACGTCGACGTCGCGCGCGAGGGCAAGTGCGATCTCGTGCGGGACGATCCGGCTTTCCTTGAGCTGCTCGGAAAGTGCGCGGCGAACGCTGAGCTCGGCGTCGCGCACGAGGGTGCGGAAGATATCCTCCGCGATCGCGCGTTCCCGATCGGTGAGGACGCCGTGACGGTACTCGCCGGCGATCTTGCCGGCCGCGTCGGCTCGGGTCGCTGCCGTGCGGTCCGATATCAGCGCGTCGAGGTCGGCCTTGGTCAATCGCTCGGTCATTCGCCCTCTTGGCGCCGAGGGTGCTGCCCGTCGCCGATTGGGCCGTGTCCCGGCAAAGCTCCGCCGCCCATTGTCGGCGTCGGTGCCTAAAGAAAACATTAACGGTGCCCGCCAACGGCGCCATCGGGCCGGTTCCGGCACGGCGACGGGGGCACGGTAACGGGGGCCGCGAATAAAAAGCCGCCGCGCGCGGTCTTGTCCTCTGAGCGTGGAACCTTCCGAGGCGATCTCCCACCCAATCCCTGACGACGTGACGAGGCTATCCGCCATGATGAAATGCATTGCCCTGCCGCTTGCGATCGCCGCGGCGAGCCTTCTTTTTGCCGTCAATGCCCAAGCGGCCGGAGACGCCGAAAAAGGGGCGAGAGTCTTTGCGCGCTGCACCGCCTGCCACACGATCAAGCCGGGCGATCCCAACCGGGTCGGCCCGAACTTCCACGGCCTCTTCGATCGTCAAGCGGGCAAGGCCGCGAACTTCAAGTATTCCGACGGGCTTGCCAAGGCCGATTTCAAGTGGGACGACGAGAAGCTCGCGAAATGGCTCGAGAACCCTCAGGCGTTCATCCCGGGCGCGCGCATGCAGTTCAAAGTTCCGAACCTGCAGGACCGGGCGGACGTGATCGCCTATCTTCATCAGGCGACGCAGTAAGCCGGCCCTCCTGCGCGCCGAAGGTGCTTAGCGGCGGCTTCGTTTGAGTGCGCCAAGGACGCGCTGCATCTGCCCTTCGACCGTGATTTCGAGCGCCGAGGCAACCTCGAGGCGGCGGTCCTCGAAGACATCGACCTTCGGGTGCCGGCGCTGCCATTCGGCGATTGCACGATCCCGCTCGAGCAGCAAGAGCTCGATTTGCGGGCGGAAGAGCCGCACCATCGCCGTAATCCAGCGATTGACCGGCCACGACGGCTTGGCAAGCTCGATTTCGAAACGATCGAGCATCGCGATCACGTCGCGCGCCCCATACCACACTTCGGCCGTGACCCATCGGTTCGTCGTGAATAGCTGGATCGGGTTGCCGCGGTCGTCCATCGAGATCGCGACGAGATGGCCAAGTGCGTCGTCCGGCTCCGGCGGGGGAACGAAGCCCCGAATGAGCGCCGGCCTCACGCCCTTCGGCATGCCCTTTTGCCTGAGAAAGGTATGAAAGTGCCCGTGCTCGCCGGGACGCTCGCCGGCCGGATGGGCGTGGTAATAATACTGGGCGTGGGATTCGAAATCGTAGACGTCGCCTTCGGGGTAGTGCGTCCACTCATAGAATGTCCCCTGCCCGCGCAGGATGTCGGAGACGATGTTATCGCCCGACTTGGCGAGGACGCGGCGGCACCGCTCGACCTCCTGCCCGGCCTCGGCCATGGCCGCGAGATCGGCGCGAGACAAACCGGAGTAATCGGACGGCGCACCAGCCTCGGCCCGTTCAAGGGGTGGTGCTATCAAGCCGAGGCGGGGTTGAGTGCTCGTCCTTCGCATGGCGCCATTCTATCCGGAATTGGATGCAGCATGAAAACCGCTCAGGCCATGACGGACTCGAGCACCGCGTCGACCGCCGTGCCAAGGCGATCCACGATCTCCTCGATCTGGCCCGCTTCGACGATGAAAGGCGGGGCCAGCAAGACGTGATCGCCGGCCTTGCCGTCGGCGGTGCCGCCCATGGGATAGCATAACATCCCCCGCGCAAAAGCCTCGGCCTTGATGCGGGCATGGATCTGGTGCTTCGGTTCGAAAGGCGTCTTCGAGGCGCGGTCCTCGACCAGCTCGATCGCCCAGAAGAGTCCCCTCCCGCGAATGTCGCCGACATTGCGGTGGTTGCCGAAGCGCTCCAGCAGCGCTTTCTCGAGTTCCGCACCCCGGCGGCGCACGTTCTCGACGAGCCGATCGCGTGCCATCACGCGCTGAACGGCGAGGCCCGCGGCACACGCGACGGGATGGCCCATATAAGTATGGCCATGCATGAATGCCCCCGATCCTCCGGCGATCGCATCGTAGATCTTGTCCGCGACAAGCATTGCGCCGATCGGCTGATAGCCGGCACCCAGCCCCTTTGCCATGGTCACGATGTCGGGAACGATACCCTCCTGCTCGAACGCGTAGAGCGAGCCGGTGCGTCCCATCCCGCACATCACTTCGTCGAGGATGAGCAGGACGCCATGGCGGTCGCAGATTTCACGAATGCGCTTGAAATAGCCAGGTGCCGGCGGCACGGCGCCGATCGTGGCGCCGACGACCGTTTCAGCGATGAAGGCCGAAACCTTATCCGGGCCAAGTTCGAGAATCTTGGCTTCGAGCTCGTTCGCGACGCGCGCGCCATAGGCTTCGTCGCTCTCACCGGCATGTTTGCCGCGGTAGGCGAAACAGGGCGAGATATGCTGAATGTCGATCAAGAGCGGCTCGTATGCCGCGCGCCTTGCCCGATTGCCGCCGGCGGAGAGGGCGCCGAGTGTGTTGCCGTGATAGCTGAACCAGCGCGAGATCACGTGCCGGCGCTGAGGTGCGCCGATCTCGATGGCATATTGGCGCGCGAGCTTGAGGGCAGCCTCCATCGCTTCGGAGCCGCCGGAGACAAAATAGGCGTGGCCCAGTCCCGCGGGCGCATTGGCCACGAGATGGTCCGCAAGCGCTTCCTGCGGCTCGTTCGTGAAGAACCCCGTGTGCGCGTAGGCAAGTTTGTCGAGCTGATCCTTGATCGCCCGGGTGACCTCGGGATGGCCGTGGCCGAGGCAGGACACCGCCGCACCGCCCGATGCGTCGACATAGCGCTTGCCGTTGGCGTCGAAGAGATAAATTCCCTCCCCGCGCACGGCCACGGGTAGCGCCTTTTTTGTCTGCCGTCCCAAGACGTGGCCCATAAATCCTCCCTCATCAGGTACTCGCGCCGATGCAGCCGCGCGCCACCCTAGCAAGTCGAACGCCGAGACGCCACGGCGCAAGCGTGCCGGGGGGTGATGCCGAATTGCCGGGAAAAATAAGCGATTGTTAACTATATGGTGCGCAAATTACGTCGACATGGAAACCTCAACTTGCTGACTTAATTGGATATTTCTCGGCGATCGGGGTCTCGCCGAGCGGGTCGGGAATGCGCGGGCAATATGGCTGACCTTTCCTTCCAATCCGAGCTGATGGGTGCGGCATTCGGCTCCGCCGGCCTTACGGTCGCGATGATCTATCTGTGCGTCCAACCGGAAGCGGACCGCTCGGCCCGTTTGTGGGCGGCCGCCTTCGCCGCCTACACGCTCCACTTCGTCCTGCAGCTCCCGTTCATCGGCTTGAGCCAGGCCGTCTCAAGCTTCTTTGCGGAGAGTGCGCGGGCGCTGACCGCCATCCTGCTGCTCGCCTGGACGCTCACCTTTCTCGGGCGCGAGGTGCGGGGCTGGATCGTCGCGGGGACAATCGCACTCACCTGTGCCTGGTCCGCCTGGACGACGTTCCTCGTCCCAAACGTTCACCTGCTGACGGCACCACTCTATGTCCTCGCCGCGATCGCCTTCGCGTTCACGGGCCTGACCTTCATCCGCGAGCACCACGAGAATCCCAGCACGGCTTACCGCGTCACCGGTATCGTCTTCGTGCTCATGGGTCTTCACAAGCTCGGCTACCTGCTCGTGGACCCCGCCGATTGGTTGGCCCCGTGGGGTTTCGCGATTGCGCAGGTCCTCTCGATCCTCATTGCGATCAGCCTGGTCGTGATCAGCCTCGAGCGTCAGTGCCTGCGCGCGCAAGCGGCCGAGCGCCGGCTAAAGCTGAGCGAGGCGCGCCTGCGCGACGTCGCCGAATCGTCCTCCGACTGGTTCTGGGAACTCGATCGCGAGCTGAAGTTCGTCTATGTGTCGGAACGCTACGGGGAAATCGCCCGCATCCGGGCCGACGCCATCCTGGGCCGCACGGTCGCCGAGGTCGTGACCTCGACGTTCGACGATCCGGACGCGGTAAAGCGACACTTGGCACTCTTCGACGCGAAGCAGGCATTTCGCGACGAGCGCTTCGGCACGGTAGGGCGGCACGGCCGGCGGCGTTGCTTCAGCGTCAACGGCAAGCCGATTTGGGGAGAAGACGGCAGTTTTCTCGGCTACCGCGGTACCGGCCGCGATATCACGCAGGCCGTTGAAACGGAGCGCGACGCCCGCAACAAGTCCACCTTGCTGCAAGCGATGCTCGACAACAATCCCGCGGGCGTGACGATCATCGATCGCGGCTTCAAAATGGCACTCTACAACAAGCAGTTCCTCGATCTGTTCGAATTGCCCGCCGAGCGATTGAAGCCCGGCGATCCCGTGGAGAAATTCTTCCGCTTTGCCGCCGAACGGGGCCATTACGGCCCCGGCGACGTCGAGGATCAGGTTCGCACCCGGGTCGAGCAGCTCCGACAGCTCCGACCCCGCCGTGAGGAATGGGTTCGCCGCGACGGCGAGACAATCGAGGTGCAAAGCAATATCCTGCCCGACCTCGGCATTGTCGCCATTTATACCAACATCACCCATCGCAAGCGTGCCGAACGGGAGCTCCAGGCCGCGGCACATCAAGCGGAGCTCGCCAGCCGCGCCAAGAGCGAGTTCCTCGCCAATATGAGCCATGAGCTGCGCACCCCGCTCAATGCGATCATTGGATTTTCCGAGATCATGCGAGACGAGATCTTCGGCCCGCTCGGCAATCCGAGCTATATCGACTATGTCCGCGACATCCACGAAAGCGGCGAGCACCTGCTTTCGGTGATCAACGACATTCTCGACGTGTCCAAGGCGGAAGCCGGCAAGATCGAGTTGCACGACGAGACGATAAACGTCGGTCAGCTCGTGCAGTCCTCCATACGCTACGTGCGCGATCGCGCGAATGCCCAGCGTCTGCGGATCGATGCGGAGATCGAACCCAATTTGCCCCCACTCCGCGCCGATCCTCTTCGAATGAAGCAAGTGCTCCTCAACCTGCTCACGAATGCCGTCAAATTCACGCCGGAGGGCGGGCGGATCATGGTCAAGGCCAGCATGTCGCGGGACGGCGACTTCATCCTTTCGATAATCGACAATGGAATCGGCATTGCACCCGCGGACATCGCGCGCGCGCTCGAACCCTTCAGCCAGATCGACAGCTCGATCCGGCGTCGGCACGAAGGCACGGGGCTCGGTCTGCCGCTCTCAAAGGCACTCGTCGAGCGCCATGGCGGCACACTCACCCTCATGAGCGAGGTGGCTGCGGGCACCATGGTAACGGTGTGCTTGCCGCCCGAGCGCGTGCTGCATCCCCTCTCAGCCGCTTGAGCCTGTCTCGTCACTTCACTTGCCGCCTAGTGTGGTGGATTTGAAGTTCCTAAAATTTTGGCGGCGGCCACGTTTAGGAACTTCAAATCCGAGGACCACACTAGATTCAACAAATTGTACTGTGGCTTTGAATCCGAAATTCGCTCACGGTCCCGCTCCCAGATGTGGCGAATTTCGGATTCGCCACACGAGCTTGCGGGCTTGCCATCTAGCACCCATACTCCGAAGGCCGCTTTCAGGGGTAAGCGACATGATCGTGCTCTTTACCGATTTCGGGCCGGCCGGGCCGTACCTCGGCCAGGTAAAGGCCGTGCTGTATGACGCCGCACCCGAGATTCCGGTGATCGATCTCCTGGCCGATGCGCCGGCCCACGATCCGATGTCGTCGGGCTATCTCTTCGCCGCATTCATCGCGGAATTTCCGCATGGCACCGTGTTTCTCGCCGTGGTCGATCCCGGTGTCGGGGGCACGCGGCGCGCGGCGGTTGCGGAGGTGGATGGACGCTGGTTCGTCGGACCCGACAACGGCCTCTTCGAGCCGATCCTGCGCCGTGCCAAGCACGCGCGGTGGTGGGAAATAACCTGGCAGCCGGAGCGGCTATCGGCGAGCTTTCACGGCCGCGACCTGTTCGCGCCGATCGCAGCACGTCTCGCGCACGGCGAACATCCCTGGGACAAGCCTCATTGGCGCGAGGAGCCTTGGGCGGAGCCCCGGCCGCTCGAGCTTCTGCGCCGCGCCGATTGGCCCGACGAACTTGCGCGCATTGTCTACATCGACCACTTCGGGAATGCCGTCACCGGCATGCGCGCCGCGAGCCTCCCGCAGGACAGCGCGCTCGAAGCCGCCAGCCGACGCTTTCCGCGCGCGCGCACCTTCACCGAGGTCCCGCCAGGTGCCCCCTTCTGGTATGAGAATGCGAACGGCCTCGCCGAAATTGCGGTCAATCAGGGCCGCGCCGATCGCCTTCTCGGCCTTGCGATCGGCAGTCCGATCGTTATCCGCTAACCGCGGCCTCTCGACGGTCGCCTGCACCCGTCAATTTCCAAATAGGCCCTTGAGGATCTTGACGGGGTTGGGAATGCTCGATCCGCTCGAGCTCCCGCTGCCCGGGATGGCGCCCTTGATCAGGCCCAAGGTGTTCTCCTCCACTGCACCGGCAAGGTCCGGTTGATAGTGAAGATCGTCCCACCGGCCGCTCACGAGTATCGGCACGATCACGCCACCCAGATCGATCTTCCCACCCTGTCCTATCGTGCTGCCGACCGCCTTGGGCGTGATTTTGTAATCGACTGTTCGCCTCGGCAAATCCGAAATTCCAGCCCCCGAAACGCGGAGCAGCGGCGAGACCAGCTCGAGGTCCCTGTTCGACAAGATGCCGTTCGTGATCGTAAAGGTCCCGCTCAGCTCGCTGAAGTCGGTCTTTTGCGTCTGGCTCGCGGTCGGATCGAGGAACGCCGGCGAGATGTTTCGCGCCATCGCGGCGATGTTGATCCCCTTGATGGTGCCGTCACGGAACATGATCTTGCCTTTGCCGTTGAGGGCGGAGACAAGGGCGCGCTGGCTGTTGCCCGTCGCAGCACCCTCGAATTGGAAGCTGCCCTTTCCGCTCAAGCGATCGCTGCCGAACGCGTCCTTGAAGAGCGGCCCGGCCTGGACGTCGGCGAGATCGAACGCGGCCTTGATCGCCGGGGCATTTCCCTTCGCGTCAACGTCGACGCTGCCCTTGCCCGTCCCGTCATAGAGATTGAGTTCGCCCAAATTGGCCACGAGCAGGCCGTCTTTGAGCTTTGCGTCGAGCTGGCTCTCGCCGATCTTCATCGCCTGAATTTCGATGGCCCCGACGGAAAACGCGAAGTCCGCGTCGAACGCCTTGAGCGCCGAGACGTCGATCGGATCGTCGCTCCAGTCCGAGGTGGGGGCTTTTGAAGGGGCTGGCCCTTTCGCCGGCGCACCACCCTGAGCGCTGGCCGGTGCCGATCCCCCGCTCGCTTGCGGCTTGGTCATGTACTGATTGAGATCGAGCTTGTCGAGATCGAGTTTGGCCAAGATGTTCGGCCTAGCACTCGCGGTATCGACCACGATCTGCCCGTTCCCTTTCATGTCGTCGAGCGAAATTGCCGCGTCGGAGAAGCTATAGCGCTTGCCCGCCACCGCAAGCTTGCCCTCGATCGAAAGTGCCGCAAGTCCTTGCCCACCCTCGGGCAGCGGCGATCCGGCCCAGCTTGCGAGGCCCCGCAGGGACGGAACCGCGAGCTTGACCGAGCCGTCGCCGGTCAAAGGCTCGCTCTTGGTCAGCTCACCGTCGAAGCTCAGATTGATCGGCTTAGAGGCAAGCACGAGATTGAAGGGCGAGCCCTGGCCGGCAAGGATCTTGCCGAGAGCGTTGGCCTTGGCCGTTATCCTCACGATTTGCCTGTTCCACCGGACTTGGCCGTCCACCTCAAAGGGGCTTTCCAGGTCCGGGAGTTGCACCGTCACCCCGATCCTATCGAGAAGGAAGCTTTGGTTCGTGCGATCGTCCCGATAGATGATCTTGCCATGGTCGAGACGCACTTCGCCGAGCCTCAAGTCGCGCCCCGCAAGCGGACTTCCCATTGCGGTCGTGGGCGGTGGTTGGGTGGCGCCCGGTGCGGGCGCATTCGGCTGGGTGGCGCCCGGTGCTCCCTTGGCGAATATCCAATTCCCCACGCCGTTCTTATCGACCTCAAGGCTGATGCTGGGCTCGATGAGCACGAAGCGGCTGACCTGAATACTGCCGCTGATCAGCGGCAGGAGCCTGAGTTCGAGGACCAGGCGCTTGAGGGTCGCCATATCGGGGTCCGCGGCACCGGGCACATTGCCGAAGCTCACGTCATTGGCCTCGAGCGCCAAGCTCGGCAGGACAGAAAGGCTCAGCGGGCCCTTAATCGTGAGCGGTCGGCCGGTCGCCTCCTGAGCTTGCAATTCGATCCGTGAGCGCAAGGTCTCGACCGGAATGAGGAACGGCACTGCGACGGCAACGACGATCAGGATTCCCACGACGATGCCAAGGCCGATGAGGATTCGCTTCAGCATAAAGCCCCCGTTCTGGCCGCCGCACCCGCAGCATTTGGAGCGGGCAGAGCCTCGTTCAGGCTTCTCAACCGAGCCGACCCGCTATCCAGCTATGATGTACCATCCCCACGGCAAGACAAGCCCTGTGGCCGCAGCGCCACCGGCCCCTCCACGGACCTTATTCGCATAATGCGAATCAATTTGAAAAATGCCTGTCCGGAATATCGCCCAGCATCGGTATATCGTTTAGTCGAAGCGTGGTTCACACGTCCAAGCGGAGGAATTTCGCGCAGTTTCCCGGCGTTCTGCGAACGATCTCCCCAAGACCGCATGGCACATGCCTTGCTTCTGTCCGAGGTAACAGGACCAATGCACGAGCGGTCATGGGCGACGACCTTCGACGAATATATCCCTTTGGGCGCGAGCGGGATGCCGCACGGGGCGGTGCGAGCCCCGGGCCGGCCCCGTCGTCGGCCGTCAAAGGGGTCGAGGCTACGGCAGGTGCTGCAAAGGCCACGCATGCCCAACTTCTCCTTGTGGACGACAGTCTCGTTAACCAAATGGTTGCGACAGCAATGCTCGCCAAAGCGGCGGCTCACATCGACGTCGCGGCGAACGGTTACGAGGCGATAGCTGCCGTGCGAGCCAAGGACTATGACCTCATCCTCATGGATCTGGCCATGCCGGAGATGGATGGCCTCGAGGCGACACGCATCATCCGCGGCATGTCCGACGGCAAGGGCCGGATGCCGATCATTGCCATGACCGCACAAGCGATGGCGGCCGATCGCGAGCGCTGTATCGCCGCCGGAATGGATGATTACGTATCCAAGCCAGTCGACCGCATCGTGCTGTTGCAAACCGTATCGCGCTGGCTTCAGGTGCGCGGCCACATCGTGGACCCCGCCTGAGGCCCCGCAATGGCCGCCGGAGCTAAGGCTTCGGCTCGCTCTCCCAAGTCATGCGCTTGCGATAGATCGTCGATGCGCTGATGCCGAGAAGCATCGCGGCCTTCGGTATATTGCCATCGCAAAGCCGGATCGCTTCCTCGATGGCATCCTTCTCGACCTGCCAGAGAAGGCGAATTCCCGCGGCCCTGCCATCGCCCGCGACGACGCTGGATGCGCCGCGGCGCTCGTCCCCGGGGATCGCTCCGCCGGCACCTGTGGCCAAGGCCTGAGGGCCACTGCGCCGCCCTGCGTCGATATGGCTGAGCGGGGGTGGCAGCATGTCTCGGGTGACGATCTCGCCATCGTTCAGCACGACGATGTGGCGCAAGACGTTTTGAAGCTGGCGCACGTTGCCTGGCCAGTGATAGCTGCGCAGCACCGCATCGACCTCAGGGGCGAAGCCCTGGAAGTGCTTGCCCTCCTCCTTTCCGAAAGCGGCCAGGAAATGGCGCGCAATCCCCAGTACGTCGTCGTCGCGATCGCGCAGAGGTGGGAGATTGATGGGAATGACATGGAGGCGATAGTATAGGTCCTCGCGGAAACGCCCCGCCTCGACTTCCTTCAGCGGGTCCTTGTTGCTCGCGCAGATGATGCGCGCGTCGACCTTCTCGGTCACCGTACCCCCGACCTTGGCGAAGCTGCCCATCTGGACGAAGCGCAGCAGCTTCGATTGAAGGTCGAGGCTCATCTCGCAAATCTCATCGAGAAAGAACGTCCCCTGGTCGGCCCGTGCCGCCGCACCGATGCGCTCGCTCACCGCACCCGTGAAAGCGCCCTTGGTATGGCCGAAAATCTCGCTTTCCATGAGATCGCGCGGAATCGCGGCGCAATTGATCGCGACGAAAGGCCTGTCGCGGCGCTGGCTGCGCCGGTGGATGGCCTGCGCGCAGACTTCCTTGCCGGTACCGCTCTCACCCGTGACGAAGATGGTCGCTTTGCTGCCGGCAGCACTGTCCACGATGCGGTACACGGCCTGCATAGGCAACGACGATCCGATGAACCCGTAATACTGGTCGCGGCCAAAGTCGTCCTTGAGGGTCTCGACGATGCGCGCCAGGCGCTGGCGCTCGACCGCATTGCGCAGCGTCACCACAAGGCGATCGGCGCTGAACGGCTTGACCAAAAAGTCGTAGGCGCCGGCGCGCATCGCCTCGACCGCGTTTGAGATCGAGCCATGCGCGGTGATCACGATCACGGCCGTCGGTAGCTGTTGGGCGTGCACGTGCTTGAGGATATCGAGCCCGTTCATGTCCGGCAGCGCCAAGTCCAGCAATATGGCATCGGGCACTTCCAGCGCGATCGATTGAAGCGCTTCGCGACCGTTTTCGACGTGGGTGACGTCGTAGGATTCTTTCCGCAAATATTCGGTGTAGACGCGCGCCAGCGACGTTGTGTCTTCCACGAGAAGCACGCCTTGGCGATCGGTCGACGACATCGACAATCCGCTATCAATTCCGGGATTTGAAGAAATTATCTCAATACGTTGGGTGGTGCAATCGACGCCCGTCGACCGCTTGAAATCCGGCCGCCGGGACACGGAAAGCCCTAGTGTGGTGGTTTTGAAGTTCCTAGCATTTTGGTGGCAGTCCCGATTAGGAACTTCAAATCCCAATACCACACTAGATGCAACATATTACTAGTGTGGCTTTGAATCCGAAATTCGCTCGCGGTCCCGCACCCAGATGGGGCGAATTTCGAATTCGCCACACTAGCAGCCTGTCGCACCATGCGCGACAACGCAAAATCGAAATGCCAGACGGGGCCGACGTATTTGTTAATCATTATTAATATCCGCCATCAGAAACCCGGAGATTTTCTGGACTATTGTTACATTCTCCCTGAATCTGCCCCTCTGACGACTTCACGGACGTTAACAATTGTTACGATCGAGCCACAAAATCGACCCCGATGCGCTCGATTACTCTCTATATATAAGAGTATTATGATATTATGGTTAACAGAATTCAGCGCGAGGCGGCGGAGGTGCTCGAGCTTCTGCGGGATGAACCATGGAGGGGATTATGCGAGTCTACGGACAGAATCTGGAAAGTTCCAAGAACAGCGAATCGATGATGTCGCGCGTGCGCTACGGCGGCACCCGAGCGGTGGCGCAGTCGATCGAGCAGAGCCGTGCACCGGATGACCGCGGAAGCGTCATCGCATTCTCCGACACGATCGCCGACCCAGAGCGCACCGGCCAAGACCGCGACGGCTGGCTGGGCCGATTCGATGGCATGTCCCAATTGGAGTTGTCCTTCGACGAACAGGACAAGGTCCTTTGGTGCTTTATGAACCCACCGGGGCGGCCCAGCGTGACGCTTCAGCTCGCGCGCGAGAGCCGCGCACTGCAAGGCTCCGTCCAACAGCTCTTTCGCGAGCAGCACAATGGCGCAGCACCGCCAATCCGCTATATGGTCTGGTCGTCGAAGCTGCCGGGCGTCTTCAACCTCGGAGGCGACCTCCGGCTGTTCGCTGAATTGATACGCAAGCGCGATCGCGAGCGGCTGCTTGAGTATGCGGCGGCCTGCGTCGACGTCGTCTACGCGAATGCTGTCAATCTCGACCTACCGCTCATCACAGTATCGCTTGTGCGCGGCGACGCGCTCGGGGGCGGATTCGAAGCGGCGATATCGAGCAACCTCGTGATTGCCGAGCGCAGCGCCAAATTCGGCCTGCCCGAGATGCTCTTCAATCTCTTCCCCGGCATGGGTGCTTATAGTCTGATCGCGCGCCGTATCGGATCGGGGCAGGCCGAACGAATGATCCTTTCGGGTCGCATCTACAGCGCTGAGGAGCTTTATGGGCTCGGCCTCGTCGACGTGCTGGCCGACGACGGCAAAGGCGAAGACGCCGTTTATGAATACGTCGAACAATACGGAAGACGCCACAGCGCGCATTGCGCGGTTTACAACGTGCGCAAACGCGTCAATCCAATGGCCTACGAGGAGCTGCTCGATATAACGCACATCTGGGTCGAGGCAGCACTGGCGCTCGAGGATAGCGATCTCAGGCGCATGGAGCGGCTTGCGGCGGCCCAGGATCGGCGGATCGCGGCACTCGTCCGCAGCGTATGAGCGTTTGAGGCCGAGCCTGCCGGCCGATCAGGAGCCGCGCCCGGTACCTCGGGATTCGCTGGCGTACTGCGAGAGAGCGGTGCGCAGGCGTGAGAACTCCGCCTTGATGCGGGCGACGGCATCGAGTGCGGTACGCTCGAGGTCGAGTTGGCTGGTCGCACGCATTGAGAGAAGCAGGTGGAAGAGCTGGCTCGCGCCGATGTTTGCGGCACTGCCGCGCAGGCCATGGACGAGTTCGCGGAAATCGCGCATGTTCCGCGTGCGTGCCGCGACCTCGAGCTGTGCGATGATCTCCTCGCTGTCGGTGATGAAGTCGCCGATGAGGCTATCCAGGAAATCAGTTCCCGAGCCGAGCTGCTGCAGCCCATCGAGCGTGCGGCGGTCGATGACCGGCTGAGCGTCGCCGCTGAAGCGCGGATGGGTCAGCACGTTGGGGCCGAAGCCCTGCTCCTGCACCTCTTCGCGTTCGCCGCCTAGCTTCGTGACGAGGCCTTCGATCTCCTCCAGAAGCCGCGCGGGTTCGATCGGCTTCGCGAGGCAGGCGTCCATACCCGCCTCTTCCGCCTTCTCCCGTGCGGATGGCGTCGCGTCCGCCGTGAGGGCCATGATCGGCATATGCTGCCCCCCTAGATTGGCATAGCGGTAGAGTTTGGTCGCTTCGATCCCGCTCATGACAGGCATGTGCATGTCCATGAGCACCGCGTCGAAACGCTCGGCGTCCAGTGCTTCAAGCGCTTCCTCGCCGTTGCCGACGATGTGGACGTGATGGCCGGCGCGCTCCAGGATCTTGCCGGTTACCCGCCGGTTGACCGGGTTGTCCTCGGCGACCAGGATGCGGAGGCGGCGGTAGGCCCGTGCCTGGTGCTTCTCGGCGTCGCGCTCGGTGCGCCGCTCGCTCGCGAGGGCCGCGTGAAGGGCCGCGTAGAGTGCTGAATCCCCTGCACTCGACGGCAGCAGCGAGACGTAGGACCGCTCAAGCGCGTTGCGCGCGGCACCGGCCGGCTCGGAGCCGGTCAGCAGAATTGCCCGAGCACCCATACCCGCTTCGCCCTGGCGCAACTCGACCGCAAAACGCTGCGGCTCCACGTCGAGCCCCTCCTCGTCGGCGATCACGACGGTTCGGCCATTGAAATCCGCCGACACGGCCGAAACGGCGCGTATCGCCGCGCGAACCGTCC
>DATDHA010000376.1:0-6929 GCA_036521815.1 Alphaproteobacteria bacterium
GCATCGATCGATCGCGCGATGTCGAGCGTGCGGGTCTGGAGAAGATCGACGAAGGGACCCAATGCGGCCTCGAGGGTGTCGACGAGTTTCGCGAGCGCTGCCCGCTTCTCAACTTCGATAGCGCCAAGCGCCTTGCGCAAGCCGTCGAAGCCTGGTGCCGGGCGCGGCCCGCGCAAGAGGGCGATTTCGAGTGCGCGCACGCGACGGCGGAACTCGCCAGCCTCCAGCCCGCACGCGGCCAGCGGGTGCTTGAGGAGTGAGATGAGTGCAAGTGGCGCGAGGTTTTCCGCGGCAGCCTCGGCCAGAAGGCGCAGAAAGGCGCCCGGCGGGGTCGAATCGAGTGGCGTTCCCGCCGAATCGTCGACTTCGATGCCCCACCGTTCGAGATCCACCGCGACGCGCCGCGCGAGTGCGCGATCCGGCGTCACCAGTGCCGCGGTGCGGCCCGGCGTCTCAAGTGCTGCGCGCATCAAAAGGGCGATGACGCCGTCTTCCTCTCTCGGCGTCGGACAATCGATGCGGTTGAGCCCGTCGAGGGCCTCTCGCGGCGGCGGTGCCATCTGGCGCCACGCATCGGTCATCGCGGCGGGAAGCAGCGCCTGCGCGAGAAGCACTGCCCGCGCCGGCGGAGTGGCCTCGATCCCCTCGCACGGCCAACCCTCGACCTCCCGGCGCTCGATGCCAATGCGCTCCAGAAGACGCTTCAAGCCAAACTGCGGGTGGCTTGGTTCGAGGGCTTCCCAAGCAGCGGAGTCGGTGTACCGGTCGAGCCCCGGCAAAACCACGCGCCCCTTCGGCAGGCGTGCGATCACGGCGAGGAGTTCCGCGGTCGCAGGGATGCTGCCCGTCGAGCCGGCGGCGATTACAGGGTCTGAAGGCGGGTTGGCACGCCAGAGGGCCGCTTGTGCCGCGAGGAGGCGATTGCGCCGCGCGGCCGGATCGATAGCACCCTCCGCATCGAGCAGTTTCGGCCAATGCTCGGTCACGATCCGCAGGAAGTCGAGTGTGATCTGCCAATGCGCGGCGTACCGATCGGGCACCAGGGTGGCGAGCCGGTCGAAGCCGACGCGTTCGGTCTCAGCCTGGTCGATGAGCCGCCCGAGTTCCGCGGCAAGGCGCACCGCCTGCTCGGGCGGGCGTCCGTCCGCCTTGCGTATAAGCTCGGCCAGGAGAAGTCGTCGCCGCAAATCCGAGATTGCCGGTGGAATGTCGAGCCGTGCATACGCGAGTGGGGACTCGGCGGCCAAGAAGGCAAGTGCGTCTTCGTCGATATCGCCGATCGGCGTCATGCGCGGCAGGAGCAGCGCCTTGCCACCGGAATAGCGAAGAAATGCCTCGCGCAGGCTGCGCGCCGCGCGCCGCGTCGGCACGAGAAGCGTATAGCGCGTCAAGAGGAGCGGGTCGTCGCGGCACTCCGCGAGCAATGCGGCGGCAAGCGCATCGACGAAGGGGACGCCGGGCGGAATCGTGAATACGCGCGGGTGGGCCACGCTCATTCAACGCCGCCGTCTGCAAGTTGGGCCATACCGCGCTCGGCGAGCGCGATCGCGGCCGGCGTTCCGACGTGGAAATATGCCCCTTCATGGCGGAGGCCGTGGAGCCTGTCCGAGGCGGCGGCACAGTCGTAAAGCCGGTTGAGCGAGAATTTCTCGACCGCCACCCCCGCAAAGAGCCGCGGCGAGAGGATTTGGAGGCCGATATAGAGGAACGGCGCGCGAGCACCCTCGGCACGGCGGCTGAGACGCCCGTCGGTTCCGAGATGGAAATCGCCTTTTCCCTCATAGCCGGCCGCGAGCTCGACCGGCTTCAGAAGAAGTAGTGCGTCCATCCGCGCATCATCCCACGCATCCGCCAGACGATGCAGCGTGTCGCCAGCACCGTCGAGCCAAAGGGCGTCGCTGTTGATTGCGAAGAAGGGGCCCGGCAGCAAATCCGGCAACGCCTTCGCTACCCCGCCGCCGGTATCGAGAAGCTCCACCTCGCGCGAGATCACGATATTCGGGCGACGGCGCGCTGCGAGGTGACGCTCGATGAGCGCCGCAAGATGGAAGGTATTGACGACGACGGTTTCCACGCCCGCTGCGTCGAGCCGATCGAGGCAGCGGTCGAGCAGCGTGCGGCCCGCCACGGGCACGAGCGGCTTCGGGAGCCGGTCGGTGATCGGGCGCATGCGGACCCCGAGCCCGGCGGAAAGCACGATGGCGCGCTTTGGGACGTTCATGACGCGACTTCGCATGGCGGGATGCGCCGCATGTCCGGCGGGATATTTCGGTCGAGCCAAATCTTTACGGGCAGAAGGGCGGGATGCTCGAGTGCCTGTTCGACGTGGCGCCAGACGCGGGGGAGGTGACGCAGGTAATCGGCCTTGCGGTCGCGCACGCAAAGGCGCGTGAAGACGCCGACGATACGCATGTTGCGCTGAGCGCTCATGATCGCGCAGGAGGTGAGGAACGCCGGCCGGTCGAGCGTGGCGAACGCGCCGAGATAGCGCGCCAACATGGCGTCCCGGAGTGCCGTCGGCACGTCGCGCCGCGCGTCCTCGAGGAGCGAGACGAGGTCGTAGGCAACCGGGCCGATCATGGCGTCCTGGAAGTCGAGAAGGCCGCACGCGGCAACACCCTCGCGGCCTTTGAGCAGCATGAGATTATCCGGGAAGAAGTCGAACAGCGCGAGCGTTTGGGGAACCGAATTTGCGGCCGGCAGCACCCGTCGCCAGGCATCGAGATATTCCGCGCGCAAATCTCGCGAAGCCGGCCGGCCCGCGACCGCCGGCAGATACCAATCGAGCACGTAGCCGACCTCGCGCAAGGGCCGTTCTTCGCCGAAGGGTAGTGCGGGTGCCGCCGCCGCACCGGGATGGCGATGAAGTGCGATGAGCGTGTCGATGGCGAGCGCGTAAAGTGCCTTCTTGTCGCCGGAGCCGTCGATCAGCCGCGCCATGTTGGCGTCGCCGAAATCCTCGAGCAGAAGGAGGCCCGCCTCCTCGTCGATTTCGAGGATGCGCGGTGCCGAGAGGCCAAGGGAAGCGAGATGGCGAGCCAGTGCCACGAAGGGCCGCACGGTTTCGCGCTCCGGTGGCGCATCCATCAGGACGGCCGTCGCCCCATTTCCGTCGATGAGCCGCTCATAGCGGCGGAACGAAGCGTCGCCCGCAAGTGGCGTGCGCGTGGCCTGGCCCCATCCGATTGCGCTGAGGAACGACTCGATCCGGGCCTGACGTACCGGCACTTGGCGTGGGCTCAAAGTGCGAGCTCCCGAAGGCGAGGAACCCAGCGCTCGTCATGGGCCACAAGACGCGCGTGCCGCGCCATGCCCAGGTCCGAGAAGCTGAGCGCAATATCGAGCCGTTCAGCCGGCAGCAGCGGCCCCAATCGCTCGGGCCATTCGATCAGGCTGACCCCTTCGGAGAACGCATCTTCAAGGTCGAGCTCGTAGGCATCGGTAAACCGCTCGAGTCGGTAGAGATCGAAGTGGAACACGCTCAGGCCGCCGATTTCATAGGTTTGAACGAGGGTGAAGGTCGGGCTTGGCACCTCCTCCGCCCCGCCGAGCGCGCGAATGAAGGCGCGTGCGAACGCGGTCTTGCCGACGCCAAGCGGACCCGAGAGTGCTAAGATGTCGCCCGGCAGAACCCCTTTCGCGAGCGCTTGCGCAAGCTGCTCCGTCGCGGCCAAATCGCCGAGAGCCAAATCCCGTACGACGCGGCCCGAGCACTCTTCGCTGGCCTCGCTTCTCGAGGTGCGGATCATCCGGCCATCCTCCGCATCATGCGCACCCTTTCGCCACCCGACCCGCCTTTGATTTTCACATCCTACGTTTTCCCGCGCAAAAATTCGCTCGCTTTGGCGGTGGTCCATCCTCGCATCATCTTCGGATGCAAGGCACCGCGCTTCAAGGGCTGCTTTGACCGCGTCCTTGATATGATCGAACCGACCGGCGGGATATTTCGCAAGGGAACGGGGTGCTAATCGCCGCTGCCGGCGGCCTGGCTGTTCTCGACGGCGACGCGTTCTTCCGCACTCGCGCCAGGAGGAGTGCCGACGCGCCGGATCGGCAGATAGCAGCGCACTGTCGTCCCGATCTTGGGCTCCGATTCGATCTCGACCCTGCCGCCATGAAGATCGATGAAGCTGCGAACGAGCGAGAGTCCAAGCCCGGCACCACCGCTGCGCCCCCGTTCGAATTTCTCGAAGACCCGCGCCTGGTCCTCCCGTGGAATGCCGATCCCGTTGTCCGAGACCGCGAGCACGAGCTCGTTGCCGTCGCGCCGGGCCGAAAGGACGATCCGCCCGCCCGAGGGCGAGAATTTGATGGCGTTACTCACGAGGTTGAAGAGCGCCTGCTTCAGGCGCCGCTCGTCCGCCATGATGACGCCGATGTCCGCCGGGCAATCGAATTCGAAGGTCAGATTCTGTTTGCGGCCCCACTCGCGCGTCAGGCTCATCACCGAGACGAGCAGCGCGTGGATCTGGACCACCTCGCGCTCGAGCGTCATGCGCCCCGCTTCGATGAGGGCGAGGTCGAGGATGTCGTTGATGAGGGAGAGCAGGCGGTTGGAGGCATCGAGTATGCCGCGCATGTACTCGACTTGCTTGACGTTGAGCTCGCCGAAATACTGATTGTTGAGGATCTCCGAGAATCCGATGATCGCGTTGAGCGGCGTTCTCAGCTCGTAGGAGACGTTGGCAATGAACTCCGATTTGAGGCGGTCGGCGGTGATGAGTGCTTCGTTCCGTTCGCGCAGAGCGCGCTCGACGCGGATGCTGTCCGTGACGTCGAGGTAGCTCAGCACGACGGCGCCATCGGAGAGCGGGACCTTCGCCCAGTCGAGCACCGTGCCATCCGTCCTCTCGAGCCGGCCGCTCTGGGAGGTGCGATCGCTGACCGTCGCGATGATGTCCTCCTTGAGACCGGCCCAGTCCCCGCCGTAATCGAAGAGATGGCGTGCTGCTTCGAGGAGATCGACGAGATGGATTTCCGCGGCGTCGCTGCCCTCTGGAATCCCCCACATCTTGGCGAAACTCGGATTGTGGAGCTTCAATCGAAGATCGCTGCCGAACACCCCGATCGCCTCATGGAGCGTGTCGATGGTTTCGCGCTGGACCGCGATCAGCGTGTTGTAGTTGCGTTCGAGTGCGAGCTTGTCGGTCACGTCCTCGAACGTGAGGAGCAGACCGCCAAAGGGGTGTGCGGTGATCACGGCGCGCAGCGTCGTGCCGTCCGGAAGATGCTGAAGCTCCTCGTGACGCTCGATGAGCGAGGTGAACATCTGCAGAAGGCCGCCCTTGAAGGCCGGGAAGTCCGCGTGCTCGGGGAGGCGCCGGCGTTCACGCTGGACCTCGAGCACCTCGCTCATGGTCGGCTGGGTCTTCAGCCAATCCTCGTCGAGGCGCCAGAGCCGCGCATAGGCCGTGTTTGCGAAGCGCACCCGTTGGTCGGGCCCGTAAGTCGCGATTGCGGTGCCAAGCTGCTCGAGCACGTTGGCCTGGGCCGCGATATGGCGGTCGAGTTCGGCCCTGATTTCGTCGAGCTCGGTCAGGTCGAGGGCGTAGCCGAACGTGCCGCCGTCAGGAAGCGGGGTCTCGACGATCTGGAGAAAGCGCCGGCTGCCTCCGATCACAACGTAGCCCGTCGTACGTTGCGGTGCTGAGGCGCTCACCGCCTGCTCCGCGAGGGCCTTGCCGCGCTTTGAAATGGTGCCGCCCGCGAGCTCGCGATCCTCCGCCACGACCTCGGCGACCGAGCCGCTTTCGACGGCGTCGATATAAGCCTGGTTGCAGTCGATCAAGTGCCGCCCGGCGTCGCGCCGCCAGATCGGGATGGCAAGGCGGTCGAAGATGCCGCGTTGGGATTCCTGCTCGCGCCCCGTCGAATCCGCCCGCGCATGGAGTTCGGCAACAGCCTTCTCGCGCGCCGTGACGAGCGACAGAAGCTCACGGGCCTCTTCGGCGAGTTGGCGATGCGCATGCTTGAGCGACGCGATGCGCAGGACGGCGAACGCCAGTCCCGCGAGTGCAGCACAGGTCGTGATCGCGGCGATACCGAATGCCCAAAGGGATGACGCCGGGAGCCCCCCCACCGCCCCGAAGGCGGGAGAGCCAATGAATGCTCCCCAGAAAGCGACCGGGACGGCAAGGCCAAGCCTCGGCCGCCCCCCGCCGGAAACCGTCATTCCGCAGTGCCCCTAAATAGCCCCGGCCGCCCGCAGCACCTGCTTCCGGCTGCGGTATTTTTGTCGTGATTATACAGGCTTTTAGGGCAATAGCCTACATTAGTAACGATAGTGGCCGGGCTTGTACGGTCCTTTTGGGGGGAGCCCCAGATACCTCGCCTGATCGCCCGTGAGCTTGGTGAGCTTGGCGCCCACCTTGTCGAGGTGAAGGGCGGCCACCTTCTCGTCGAGGTGCTTGGGAAGCACGTAGACCTTCCGCTCATACTTGCCGGGGTTCGTCCAAAGCTCGATCTGTGCCAGGGTCTGGTTGGTGAAGGAAGCACTCATCACGAAGCTCGGGTGGCCGGTGGCGCAGCCGAGGTTCACAAGCCGCCCCTCCGCGAGGAGGATTATCCGCCGCCCGCTCGGGAACTCGACTTCGTCGACCTGGGGCTTCACGTTGTGCCATTTGTGGTTGCGCAGGGCCGAGACTTGGATCTCGGAATCGAAGTGCCCGATATTGCACACGATGGCGCGGTCCTTCATCTTGCGCATGTGGTCGATGGTGATGACATCGACGTTGCCGGTTGCGGTCACGAAGATGTCGGCGCGCGGTGCCGCGTCCTCCATCGTCACCACCTCATAGCCTTCCATCGCCGCCTGAAGCGCGCAGATCGGGTCGATCTCGGACACGAGCACGCGCGCACCGGCGTTGCGCAAGGACGCGGCGGAGCCTTTGCCCACGTCGCCGAAGCCGCACACCATCGCGACCTTGCCC
>DATDHA010000377.1:0-3361 GCA_036521815.1 Alphaproteobacteria bacterium
GACGGCACATTCTCGATCGTCATGGTGAAATTGGCACTGTCGGCCTCGACCTCAATACGGTGGGTGTTGCGCTCCAGTGCCGGGTCCGCCCAGATCTCGAGCATCGTCCTGTCCGGACCAATGCCGGCGAGGCTGAGGGCCGCGGCCACGTTGACGTTTGCGGGAAATCCGCGCGCACCCTCCCGTGCCGTGCCCGTGAACACTTTCATCGGGCCATTGAGGCCCTCGAGCGAAATGCCCTTTGCCACGAGGTAGGGAGCACCCGCTAGGCCCTTGGGCGGCTTGCGCGTCACCATTTTGACGGAGCGGATCGTGCCTTCGGCCGCCGCCCGCACCGCGTCGAGCCCGATGAGCGCGCCCGTCGGGACAAGAATACGCCCGCCGCACTCACGCGCGAGATCGACAAGCTCGGGATGCCCAAGCAAGGCGCCGACCGAGAGCGGCATGAGGATGCGGCCCGCCTCCAATGCCGGGCGGGCCACGTCGAGAAAGACCGCTGCGGGGGCGCATTCCACCACCACGTCCGCTTGCACGGCAAGCTCGCCGAGGGTTATCACCGGGACCGGCTCGCGAAACTCGCGCAGACGGTGTTCCGCCTTGGCACGGTCTCGGGCCGAAACCGCGGAGAGGCAGAGGCCGTCGATACCTTTGTCGAGGCGGCGCGCCACTGCGGCACCGATGGCGCCAAATCCGGCGATTGCGACCCGCAGCTTGGGGCGGCACGCTTTGTCCCCTGCGCTCGATTGCTCTCCGACCATGATTTCCGCGCGTTGTGAAAAGTTGGCGATAGCCTAGACCAAAAAAAACGCCGTTTCCTACCGAGGGGACGCTCGCCCGATCATTCGACCATCTATTCAGTCAGCCAACAGCGCCTCCGCCGCCGCCAGATCCTCGGGCCGGTTCGTGTTGAAAAACGGATCGATCCGCGTCCATTGGAACTCAACCTGGACGAGGTCGAAACGTCCGGTCCAAGCGTCCACTTTGCGAATTTCCTCGACCAGGATCGCGCGGCGCAGATCGTCAAAAAGGCGGATGGGCCAGAGGCCGAATACGGGATGGCTTTGCCCGCCGCTTGCGGCACACGCCATGTCCGCCCGCTTATCCGTCACAGCCTTGAGGAGACGCGGGACGAGGTCGGTCGGCAGGAACGGTGCGTCGCAGGCAAAGCTCGCAAGCCATGCCGCTTTCGGAATCGCATCCCGGACCCAAGCCATCCCCGTGAGCACGCCGGCGAGCGGGCCGGCATATCCCTCGACGACGTCGGCACGGACCGGCAAGCCGTATTCTCGAAATCGCGCCGGATCGCCGTTCGCATTGAGCATCAGCGAGGCCACTTGAGGTCTCGCGCGTGCGATCACCCGGGCGAGGATCGTCTCTCCGCCGAGGATGCGGAGGCATTTATCGCCCCCTCCCATCCGGCGCGACAATCCGCCCGCCAGCAGCACGCCCGCGATCTCAGTCATTGTCCGCGAGGCTCGATTTGCGCTGCACACCCTTGGGTTCCTCGCCGACAGCACTTATGTCAGCGTCGTAGACGATCCGCCCCTCGCCCGCGAGAGCCACGAAGCGTTTGCCTTTCGCCCGGCCGATCAAGGTGAGGTTCGCCTTCTTCGCGAGATCGACACCCCACGCCGTGAAACCCGATCTGGAGATCAGGATCGGGATGCGCATCTGCACGCACTTGATCACCATCTCGCTCGTGAGCCGACCGGTCGTATAGAAGACCTTGCCCTTTGGCGAGACGCCGTTCATGAACATATAGCCGGCGATCTTATCGATCGCGTTGTGGCGGCCAACATCCTCCATATAGACGAGTGGGCGGTCCTCTTCGCACAGGACGCAGCCGTGAATAGCACCCGCCGCAAGATAGAGGCTTGGGCGCGTGTTGATCTTCCTTGAAAGGGCGTATAGCCACGAGGTCCGGATCACGGCATCCGCGGGCAAGACGATCTCGTCGAATTTTTCCATGAGATCGCCGAAGACAGTGCCTTGAGCGCAGCCTGAGGTCCTGATCTTTTTCTTCAGCTTCTCTTCGTAGTTCGTCTTGCGCTTGGTCCGCACCACGACGAGGTCGAGCTCCTCGTCATGATCGATCACGGTGACCTCGTCGTCCGGGCGCAGCATGTTCTGGTTGAGGAGATAGCCAACCGCAAGATAGTCCGGATGATCGCCGATCGTCATCATGGTGACAATCTCTTGCCCGTTGAGGAAAAGGCTCAACGGCCGCTCGACGACGACAGCGGTTTCGATTGTCTTGCCGTCCTGATCGACGCCGCTGACGCGGTTCGTGAGGCGGGGGTCGCCGGGATCGGGGGCGACCGCAAATTCGGCCAGCGGTGCCGGTGCCGCTTTCCCCCGCTTCGCTCGGCGCACAGCCAAGCCTTCCGCCATGGGCTCTCTCCAATATCGTCGCGCTTTCACAATATGTGCCGCAGGTTAGGGACCTGCAAGCGGGCTCGGTGCAAAAGCCCTGCCGGAATGCCATGGAATCACGCCCAATTGACCGCGGCGGCTTTGACAGGAGGGGTGCTACGGCTTACATAAGCGGAGACCAGAGGCCCCCGCCGGGGCCATTGAAACCAGGCCGCCATGGACGAAATTCCGCTTGTCGACCCATTCGAGCGTCAGATCATCTACCTTCGGGTCTCGGTGACGGATCGCTGCGATTTTCGCTGCGTCTATTGCATGTCGGAAGACATGACTTTCCTGCCGAAAGCGGAAATTCTCTCGCTCGAGGAGCTGGAGCGGGTCTGTGCCGCCTTTGTGCGCCTCGGTGTGCGCAAGCTGCGCCTCACGGGCGGGGAGCCCCTCGTGCGGCGCGACATCATGACGCTCTTCCGGCGGCTCGGGCGCCGGATCGGAACGGGCGAGCTCGCGGAGCTGACCGTCACCACCAACGGCAGCCAGCTCGCGAAATACGCGGCCGAGCTTTTCGATTACGGCGTGCGCCGCATCAACGTCTCCCTCGACACGCTCGACGCCGCGAAATTCACGGCAATCACGCGCTGGGGCAAGCTCGATCGCGTCTTCGAGGGCATCGCGGCGGCGAAGGCGGCCGGCCTCAAGGTCAAGATCAACACGGTGGCGCTCAAGGGTGTCAATGACGATGAAGCCGTGAAGCTTGTCTCCTGGGCGCACAGCGAAGGCCACGACATCACCTTCATCGAAGTCATGCCGATGGGCGACATAGGCGGTGAGGCGCGGCTCGACCAATACCTCCCCATGTCGATGCTGCGCGCGAAGCTCGCCGAGCGGCTGACGCTCGAGCCAAGTGCCCATCGCACAGGCGGGCCGGCGCGCTATTTTAGCGCGAAGGAAACCGGCGGCCGCATCGGCTTCATCACGCCGATGACCCATAATT
>DATDHA010000378.1:0-12484 GCA_036521815.1 Alphaproteobacteria bacterium
AGCCACTTTGCCGGAAAATGCTTTATGCGATCGCGGCCGAAATCGAGGCCCGCAGGATGTCCACGATACGGTCGAGAGTCTTGGCTGGCGTCATGAGCGGCGGGGCGATGCAGATCGTATCGCCGCAGGCGGGCGAGGCACTGCCGGCACGGATGCGGATAATGAGACCCCGCGCCATCGCCTCCTTCGCCACGCGCCCGCCGAGCCCGATTGCCGGATTCCGGCTCGTTTGACTCTCGACGAGCTCGACCCCGCACATCATTCCAAGCCCGCGCACGTCCCCGACCGCCGGCAGCTTGCGCAAGGACTCGAGCCCGACGAGAAGCCGGCGTCCCATGATTGCAGCCTGTTCGACGAGGCCCTCGCGCTCAATGATCTCGATGTTCTTGAGGCCCACGGCGCAGCAGACGGGATGTCCGGAATAGGTCGCCGCGTGCATGAATTTCTGATCGGCGGGTGCTTCCTGCATCACCGCATGGACGCGCTTCGAGACGAGCACGCCACCGAGCGGGAGGTATGCGCTCGTCACCCCCTTGGCGAATGAGACGAGATCCGGCTCAACACCCCAATGGCCGAGGGCGAACCACTTGCCCGTGCGCCCGAAACCGGTGATCACCTCATCCGCGATCAGCAGCACGTCGTGGCGGTTGCAGATTTCGCGCAGGCGCGGAAAATAGCTCTCGGGCGGAACAATGACCCCGCCGGCACCCATCACCGGCTCGGCGATCACGGCCGCGACGGTTTGCGCACCCTCCTTGAGGATCAGCGCCTCAACCGCCTCCGCCGCTTCGATCCCCGGATCGCCGTTGCCCGGCCAGCGATAGGGATAGGGGGCCGCCACCTGGAGGAAATTCGGGACCAGCGGGCCGAACATCTTATGATAGGACGCCAAGCCGGTGGCGCTCATCGCCGCCATCGTGACGCCGTGATAGCCGTGGATGCGCGAGATGATCTTGACCTTGTCGGGCTGGCCTTTGATCTTCCAGTAATAGCGCGCGAATTTGAAGGCCGACTCGTTCGACTCGGCACCCGCCGTCGTGAAATAAACCGCCGAAGTGCTGGGATAGGCGAGCTTCACGAGCTTTTCCGCAAGGCGGATGGCGGGAGCGTTCGTCTGGCCGACATAGGCGGACGCGAAGGCGAGACGCGCCATCTGCTCGGCCGCCGCTTCCGCAAGCTCCTTGCGCCCGTGGCCGACATTGACGTTCCAGAGCCCGGAGAGGCCGTCGATGTACTCCTTGCCGTCGCTATCGATAAGCAGTTCGCCACGCGCTTCGACCACCAGGATCGGCGCTTGATTGTCGTTCGGGTGATGCAGCGGATGGATCACATAGTGTTGGTCGGCTTCGATCAGGGCTTTTGCGGTTTCCATGTCCCCTCCTCCAGGTGTTCTGGCCCGCTTGGCTTGGCGCCGCGCATATGGGCTCGCTCGAAAGGCGCCTAGTTTTACGACCAACCGGGCAGTGCTCACAATAGGCCAGTGTCCGGATTGGATAGCATCCGGATCGGCGAATATCAGGAACAAGTGCTCCCGCCGCGACACCGTGAAGGCTGGCGGGCATGCGCCGGCCTCGCTATCCTGCGCGACAATACCAGTTGTCAGTGGTGCCGCAGCCACCGAAGGCTTGCGCGACCGGAGGCGCTCCCATGGATAACTTCTCCAATAGCCAGATCGTCCGAAAGCCGGCCGTCTCGTCTTCTGGCGGAATTGTTGCAGCACAGCATCGCCGCGCTGCGGAGGTGGGTGCGGCCATCCTCGCCGCTGGCGGCGACGCCGTAGACGCCGCCGTCGCCACGTCTTTCGCGATCGGGGTCGTCGAGCCGTGGATGAGCGGACCCGGCGGCGGCGGGGCCATGGTCGTTTATCGTGCGAAGGAGCGGCGGACCTATGTCGTGGATTTCGGCATGCGGGCGCCGGGCGGCCTCGATGTGGCCGATTATCCTCTGTCCGGTGCAGGCGTTTCCGCCGACCTCTTCCCCTGGCCGGCGGTCGTTGAGGATCGCAACGCTGTCGGCGCCAAGGCGATTGCCGTGCCCGGCGTCGTCGACGGCATGGGACTGATCCATGAGCGCTTCGGCGCCAAACCCTGGCGCGATCTTCTCACGCCGGCGGCCGAGCTTGCCGATGAGGGATTGCTTGTCGACTGGTACGCGGCCCTTGTGATCGCCTCGGCAACACGGATGCTGGCCGGGAACGAATTCGCGGCCAAGACCTTTCTCGAGGAAGGGCGGTGGCCGACGGTTTCGGCATGGACGGCAATCGCCGACAAGCGCATCGACCTCTCCGCCATGGCACGCACGATCCGGCGGCTTGCCGAGCGGGGTGCGCGGGAATTCTACGAGGGCGAGATTGCACGTGCCATTGCACGCGACGTTGAGCGCGCGGGTGGCAGGCTTTCGACGGCGGATCTTGCCGCTTACCGCGCCAAATTGATCGAGCCGCGCAAGATCGAGTATCGCGGCGCCACGATTTATGCAACTTTCGAATTGACCGCCGGCCCGACGTTGGCCGATTGCCTTGCGAGGCTCGCCAAGCGCGCACCCGCCGGCAGCACGCCCGACGCCGACGCATTCACGGCCTACGCGCTGGCACTTCGCGAAGCCTATGCATGGCGTCTCGAAAATATGGGCGATGTGGAGGGTGGGCGGAAGGGGCCGGCTTGCACCACCCACTTCAGCGTCGTCGACCGGCACGGCAACATGTGCGCCGTCACGCAGACGCTCCTTTCGATCTTCGGCTCCAAGGTGATGCTGCCCGAAAGCGGGCTCCTCATGAACAACGGCATCCTGTGGTTCGATCCGGAAGGCGGAAAGCCAAACTCGCTCGGCCCCGGCAAGCGCTGCCTCATGAATGTTTGTCCGGTGATCGGCGAGCATGACGGCAGACGATTTGCGTTGGGCGCTTCCGGAGGGCGGCGCATCTTGCCGGCGGTGATGCAGCTCGCACTCTATCTGGTCGACTACCGCATGACGCTCGAGGATGCGTTCCATAGCCCGCGCATCGACATGAGCGGAGGCGATACGCTGATCGCCGATCTTTCGCTGCCGCGTCCAATAAGCGCTGCACTTGCCCGGAGGTTCAAGCTCGTCGAGACCCGGCGCACGGCGTTTCCGTATATGTTCGCCTGCCCGGCCGGCGTGTTGCGAGAGGGCGAGATCAATCAAGGCTGCACGGAAATCATGTCGCCATGGGGCGATGCGATTGCGGAAGACGGCATCGCCGCGCGCTGACAGGGTGCGCGCACGTTGGCGAATGGCGCTTATTGCGTGAGATCGGTAAAGTCGGGAGAGCTGCCAAGTCGGGGGAGCAGTCACGGTGAACTACGTCTTTCAATTCGGCGACGTGTTCAATGCCTGGGACGAATTGGCGCTTGGGGCGTGGCTGACCGTGCGGCTCTCCGCACTTTCGATGATCTTCGGCCTGGTCGTCGCGATCTTCGGCGCGCTTGGCAAGCTGTCGGGGCCGAAGCCGGTGCGCTGGGCGATTGACGCCTACATCGAAGTGATTCGCAACACGCCGTTCCTGATCCAGCTTTTCATGGTGTTCTTCGGCCTGCCCGCCATCGGCGTGCGGCTCGATGCGGACCAGGCGGCATTGCTTGCCATGGTGATCAACGTCGGCGCCTATGCGACGGAAATCGTGCGCGCCGGGATCGAGAGCATCAAGAAGGGACAGATCGAGGCCGGCCGCGCGCTCGGCCTCAAATCCATGCAAATCTTCCGCTACGTGGTGCTCCTGCCGGCGATCCGCACCGTTTATCCCGCACTCACGAGCCAATTCATTCTTCTCATGCTGAACTCGAGCGTGTGCTCGGCGATCGCAGCGAGCGAACTCACCGCCGCGGCGAACGACATTCAGTCGAGAACCTTCAGAAGCTTCGAGGTCTATTTCGTCGTGACGGCAATCTATCTTGCGATGTCATTCGCCTTTTCCGGTGTTTTTGCGGCGATCGAGCGGCTCTTCCTCAGCCGTCCCGGAAAGGCGTGAGGGAACCGTGATGCGCAGCTTCGGCGTCAATGAGCTTATTTTCATCGTCAGCGCGGCGCGCTGGACGATCGCACTTTCGGTCGTCGCATTCCTCGGCGGCGCCGCCGGCGGGCTCCTTGTCGCCCTCGCCCGCACCGGTACGATTTCGCCCCTGCGCTACGCCATGATCGCCTACATCAAGCTCTTCCAGGGCACCCCCTTGCTGATGCAACTCTTCCTCGCCTTCTTCGGACCCAACATCCTTGGCTTCAACGTCGATCCGTGGGCGGCGGCCGCACTTGGCCTCACACTCAACGCAAGCGCCTTCCTCGGCGAGATCTGGCGCGGCTGCATCCAGGCCACACCGAAGGGCCAATGGGAGGCGGCAACGGCACTCGGATTGCGCTACATGCCGCTCATGCGGTTCGTGGTCCTCCCACAGGCATTCAAGATCGCGATTGCACCCACGACCGGCTTTCTCGTGCAGCTCATCAAGGCGACCTCGCTCGCGTCCATCATCGGTTTCGTGGAGCTCACGCGCGCGGCGCAGGTGATCAATAATGCAACCTACCGCCCGTTCCTCATATTCGGTATCGTGGCACTCATCTATTTCGCGATGTGTTGGCCGCTTTCGATCTTCAGCCGGCGAATGGAGCAAAAGCTCGCCGTGGCGGCCCGCTGAGCGGTGCACGGCGGAAAACGCAAGTCCGCCCCGTCAAGATGTCGCCTCAAAGACGGGCCGGCGGTCGGAAAGGGAGGAAATTCATGGCCGTATTTGGAAGAGCCGGAAAGATCGCAAAGGCGATGGCCGCCTGTGCGGCGTTCGCGGGAATGCTCGGTCTTGCCGCCGCCGAGCCCGCGCACGCCACGACGGTCGACGACATCCTCAGCAAGAAGAAGCTTCAGGTCGGCGTGCTCACCGACTTCCCGCCCTTCGGCGGCACCGACGCCGAGCAGAAGCCCGACGGATACGACGCCGACGTGGCGCGGCTCATGGCGAAATATCTCGGCGTCGAGCTCGAGCTCGTGCCCGTCACGGGGCCCAATCGGATTCCCTATCTCCTGACCAACAAGATCGACGTCCTGATCGCAACCTTCGGCATCACGCCCGAGCGCGCCAAGCAGGTGCAATTCTCGATCCCCTATAGCAGCCTCGAAATCTACCTGGTGGCGCCGAAGAAGCTCGCCATCAAAGGGCCCGACGATCTTAAGGGGGTCAAGATCGCGGTCGCACGGGCGAGCACGCAGGACACCGCGATTACAGCGATTGCCCCAAAGGACGCCAAGATCATGCGCTTCGACGACGACGCGAGTGCCGTGCAAGCCATGCTCTCTGGCCAGACCGACGCCCTTGGTGCTGCGAACGTGGTGCTCGCACAGCTCACGAAGTCCAATCCCGAGCTCGAGCTCGAGCCCAAGATCACGCTGCGGCACCAGCCGAACGGCATCGCACTCCGTCGGGCCGACACCGATCTGCGCCAGTGGGTCAATACGTTCATTTTCTACATCCGCAACAACGGGGAACTCGACGCCATCCACAAGAAATGGTTCGGCGTCCCGCTCCCGGAGTTGTCGTCCTTCTAGTGTGGTGGATTTGAAGTTCCTATGATTTTGGTGGCATCCGCGTTTAGGAACTTCAAATCCGATTACCACACTAGATACAACTTATTACTAGTGTGGCTTTGAATCCGAAATTCGCTCACGGTCCCGCACCCGGATGTGGCGAATTTCGGACTAGCCACACTAGGCTAAATCTGCTTGCGAACGCGGGCGGCGCACGCCATCCTCTTCACGAACGAAAGAGAAAAAACGCCGTAAATTCAAGGGAGCTTCGAGATCATGGCCTCCACGATGACGGATTCGGTATCGCACAAGCTGGGCGATGTCATCATCACGATGGCGGATGTGAGCAAGTGGTTCGGCGATTTCCAGGTGCTGAAGGGCATCAACCTCGAGGTCCGGCGCGGGGAGCGCATCGTGATCTGCGGGCCATCCGGATCGGGCAAATCGACGCTCATCCGCTGTCTCAATCGCCTCGAGGAGCATACCAAGGGCCGGATCGTGATCGACGGCATCGAACTCGACCAGGGTACCCGCAATATCGAGCAGGTGCGCCGCGAGGTCGGCATGGTGTTCCAGCAGTTCAACCTTTTCCCGCATTTGACCGTGGTCGAGAATTGCTGCCTGGCGCCGGTGAAGGTGCGGGGGATGAGCAAGGCCGAGGCCGAGAAGGTCGCGATGTCGTATCTCGAGCGCGTGCGCATCCCGGAGCAGGCGCACAAATATCCCGGTCAGCTTTCCGGCGGACAGCAGCAACGCGTGGCGATCGCCCGCGCCCTTTGCATGAGCCCGAAGATCATGCTCTTCGACGAGCCCACCTCCGCCCTCGACCCCGAGATGGTCAAGGAGGTGCTCGACGTGATGGTTCTGCTCGCCGAGAGCGGAATGACCATGCTCGTCGTCACCCACGAAATGGGTTTTGCGCGGCGCGTCGCCGATCGGGTCATCTTCATGGATATGGGGGAGATCATCGAAGGCGCACCACCCGATTCGTTTTTCGGAAACCCGCGCTCGGAGCGCACGCGCGCGTTCCTGAGCCAGATCCTGTCGCACTAGACTCCGCCGCGGCGGCGGCAACCGGGAAACATCGGCACAGCAGAGCAGCAATGGCCAATGAGCGTTTGAAGGGCGTGATCGCGGCGGCCGCCACGCCGATCCGCGAGGACAACAGGATCGACCTGCCGAAGCTCGTCGCGCATTGCGAGTGGCTTTTGGGGCACGGCTGCGACGGCATCAACCTTCTCGGCACGACGGGCGAAGCGACATCGTTCCCGGTCGAAGAAAGGCTCGCGGCGATGGAGGCCGTCGCCCGCTCGCGCCTCAGGCTCGACCGCATCATGGTCGGAACCGGTGCGGCAGCACTTGGGGATGCCGTCCGGCTCACGGCGGCTGCGCGCGAGCTCGGCTTCGCGGGTGCACTCCTCCTTCCGCCCTTCTATTACAAGGGCATCGATGCGGAAAGCCTCGTCGCTTATGTCGAGGCCGTGATGAGCCGCGTGGGCAACGAGGGCCTCAAGCTCTATCTCTATCACTTCCCGCAGCTCTCGGGTGTGCCCTACGCGCTCGACGTGGTGGAGCGGCTTCATAGAGCGCATCCCGAGCAGGTCCTCGGCCTCAAGGACAGCTCAGGCGATCTCGCCTTTTCCGCGGAGCTCGCCAGCCGTCTGCCGACCCTCGACGTTTTTCCGAGTGCGGAGGGTGCGCTTGCCAATGCACTCGACCACCACTTCGCGGGCTGCATTTCGGCCACGGCAAACATCACCGCACCTTTCGCGGCCGAGGGGTGGAAACAATTAGGCACGCTGTCTGGCGCCAAGGCAATCGAGGACGCTGCGGCAATTCGCAACGCGCTCAGCACCTATCCGGTGATCTCCTCTACCAAATGGGCGCTCGCCGATCTTCTCGGCGACGCGAGCTGGCATCGCCTCGCACCCCCGCTGCGCATCCTGACGGCCGCCGAGCAAGCAATGCTCAGCACGGCCCTCGCAAAGACGCGCTACACCCAGCTCACCCGTTAGCGAGCCCCGTTAGCCAGCAGGGGCTTCATCACGGTATAGAGATTGCGCTTGGCCTCGAACCCGATGCCTGGAATTTCGGGCAGACGCACGCGGCCTTCGACGACGGGACAATCGTCGGCAAAGCCGCCGAAGGGTGCGAACACGTCGGGATAGGACTCGTTTCCGCCAAGCTCGAGCCCGACCGCGATGTTGAGTGCAAATTGATGGCCGCCGTGAGGCACGCATCTACGCGGCGACCAGCCGTTCGCCCTAAGCATTTCGAGGATGCGGAGATATTCGACGAGCCCATATGAAAGTGCTGGATCGAATTGGAGGATGTCGCGATCCGCACGCAGCCCGCCGTAGCGGATAAGATTGCGCGCGTCCTGCATGGAGAAGAGGTTCTCTCCGGTCGCGAGCGCGCCCGCGTAGCGCGCGGCGAGTGTCGCGTGGAGGAGGTAGTCGAGCGGATCGACCGGCTCTTCGTACCAACGCAGGCCATAGGGTGCGAGTGCGTCGGCATATTCGATCGCCGTGTCGAGATCGAAGCGGCCGTTGACGTCGACCGCGAGTGCTTCGCCCCTGCCGACCACTTTCAGCACGGCGTCGATCCGCCTCAAGTCCGTCGCGAGATCGCCCCCACCTATCTTCATCTTGACCGTGGTATAGCCCCGGTCGAGATAGCCGCGCATTTCGTCCTGAAGCTGCCCAAGATCCTTGCCTGGGTAATAATATCCTCCGGCGGCGTAAACCCACGCGGTCTCGTCAGCCTTGCCGCCGTTGAAACGGTCGGCGAGGAGCCGCCAGAGCGGCACCTCCTCGGCCTTGGCGACCGCGTCCCACAGCGCCATGTCGAGCACGCCGACGGCGACCGAGCGCTCGCCGTGACCGCCGGGCTTTTCGTTGCGCATCATCGCGGTCCAGGCCTTGGCCGGGTCGATAAGGCCGGATGCGTCGAGAAGCGCCTCCGGCTTCGCGGCGAGAAGACGCGCGATGAAGCGCTCGCGAAGCAGGCCCTGGGGCGCGTAGCGGCCGTTCGAGTTGAAGCCGAAGCCGACCACCGGGCGTCCATTGCGCACAAGATCGGTGAATATCGCGACGACGCTCGCCGTCATGGCGCTGAAGTCGATATAAGCGTTCCGGATCGAGGAGGCGATCGGGACGACGATGTCGCGAATGGCGGTGATGCGCATGGGAAAGGTCTCGGGGCAATCGTTCCAAGAGGTCCGGAGGATGACAATGCCGAAGCAATTCTTCCGCTGTCAACGGCCCTCAGTACTTTCGTGGGGCGATTGAACTGGCGGCAGATTGACTCTGCCGTCCCGGCCATTATGCTTCGGCTCCGACAGCGTGCGGCAGTGGCCTCTTTGGAGGACGTTCTTCGTGAGCTTTGAGCGATGATTGCGGGAAATGCGGCCCTTTCGCGCTTTACCGTTCTCGATCTCACGCGGGTCCGCGCGGGACCGACCGCCGTGCGCCAATTGGCGGACTGGGGTGCGCGCGTCATCAAGATCGAAGCGCCCGCGGCGATAGAGTCCGACGGCGATATGGGCGGGCCGCGCCACGGACCCGACTTCCAAAACCTCCATCGCAACAAGCGCAGCATGGTCCTCAATCTCAGGGAGCCGGAGGGGATCGACGTCTTGCGCAAGCTCGTGCGCCAGGCCGACGTGGTGGTCGAAAACTACCGCCCGGACGTGAAGACGCGACTTGGCATCGATTACGAGCGCCTCAAGGTGATCAACAGGCGCATCGTCTATGCAAGCATCTCCGGCTTTGGACAGGATGGACCCTATGCGGTACGCCCTGGCTTCGACCAGATCGCGCAAGGGATGGGCGGCCTCATGTCGGTGACCGGCCCGCCTGGCCAAGGGCCGATGCGCGTCGGTATCCCGGTTGCGGATTTGAGTGCCGGACTCTACTGCGCGATCGGCATCCTCGTGGCACTCCTCGAGCGAGAGGCGTCCGGCGAAGGCCAGTGGGTCCGCACCTCTCTGCTCGAGGCCCAAATCGCCATGCTCGATTTTCAGGCAGCACGCTGGCTCATGGGCCGCGAAGTTCCCGCCCAAGCCGGCAACGATCATCCGACCAGCATCCCGACGGGCGTATTCCCGACGGCGGACGGCCATATCAACGTCGCGGCATCGGGTGACCGGATCTGGCTCCGATTCTGCACGGCACTCGAAGCCGACGATCTGGCCGAACATCCGGATTACGCGAGCGACGCCGCACGGTCGAAGAACCGTGCTGCCCTCAACAAGGCGATCGCCGAACGCATGCGCAAACGGCCGAGCCGCGAATGGATCGCGGCATTCAACGAAGCCGGCGTGCCTTGCGGACCGATCTATCGAATCGACGAGATGTTTTCCGATGCGCAAGTGTCGCATCTTGCGATGGTGGCGGCGGTCGAGCATGGAATGCTGGGCGCGCTCGATCTCGTGCGCAATGCCGCGAGCCTGAGCCGCACCCCGAGTCGAATCGAGCGAGCGTCGCCCGAGCGGGGCGAGCATACCGATGAGATCCTGGCCGAGTTCGGCTTCGATCGATGCTCGATCGCCGCGCTGCGCCAAAAAGGCATCGTCTAATCTCCTCCACGAACGGAAAAGGCTCGCCCTGCCATGACAACCGCGAAAATCACTGTCCGTCAGGACGGCCCGATCGGGTGGCTGGTGATCGACAACCCCGAGCGCCGCAACGCCGTGACTTACGATATGTGGCAGGCGATCCCCGAAGCCCTCAAAGGCTTCGCCGCGGATCCCGCGATCCGTGCCATCGTGGTGACGGGCGCGGGCGAGGAGGCGTTCGCGTCGGGTGCGGACATTTCCGAGTTCGGCGAGCGGCGCGCCACGCCAGAGGCGGTCGCCCAGTATAACGCGACGACCGCGCGCGCTCATGCGGCCCTCATAGAGATCGCAAAGCCGACGATCGCCATGGTCCGCGGCTTTTGCATCGGTGGCGGGCTGGCACTCGCACTTTGTTGCGACATTCGCATGGCGGCCGAAGGATCGCGCTTCGGCGTTCCGGCAGCCCGCCTCGGGCTCGGCTACCGCTTCGACGGCGTGAAACGCCTCGTCGATCTGGTCGGCCCCGCCTATGCGCGGGAGATTTTCTTCACCGCACGACAGTTCGACGCCGACGAAGCGCTTCGGATGGGCCTCGTCAATCGCGTCGTGCCGAAAGAAGCACTTGAAGCGGCGGTCAAGGAAACCGCGGCCACGATCGCTGCGAACGCCCCGCTCACGGTCGCGGCCGCAAAGCTCTCCATCGAGGAGGCGCTGAAGGATCCGGCGGAGCGCGATCTCGGGGCAATCGACGCGGCGGTCGAGGCCTGCTTCAAAAGCCAGGATTATATCGAGGGCCGGCAGGCCTTCGTCGAGAAGCGCCGCCCGAAATTCCGCGGCGTCTGATGCTCGCCCCCTTGCGGCACCCTTAGAGCGTGACGCGATTAAGTTGATCCACCGTTCCTCCTCACCCAGCTTCGGGTAAGCTCAGCGTTGCTCCGCTAACCCTACGCAACCCTCTCCTCCCGCGTGCGAACGCACGCTCTTGTGCGTGACGCACAGAGGCGGGCTTCGCCTGCCGGGGAGGAGAGGGAAGGGTGAGGAGGGCTTCGCGATTCCATATCATTTCATCACGCTCTAGATCATCACCTCGACAAGGAAGGGGCCTTGCGCCGCAGTTCCGGCTCGGAAGGCGCTCACAAGTTCGTCGATCGTGGTCACGCGCCGGCCTTCCACGCCCATCCCCTTGGCAAGCTGAACCCAGTTGAGATCGGGATTGCCGAGGCTCAGCATGTCGAGCGCCTTGCGTCCGGGATTCAGAGCGCCAACGCTCGCGAGTTCGCCGCGCAGGATGGCGTAGGAGCGGTTCGCCCAGATGAGCGTCAATACGTTCAGGCCGTAGCGCGCCTGGGTCCAAAGGGCCTGGAGGGTGTACATGCCGCTGCCGTCGGCCTCGAGGCTGAGGACCTTGCGCCCAGGACATGCGACCGCGGCCCCGGTTGCAAGCGGGATCCCAAGGCCGATAGCGCCTCCCGTGAGCTGCAGCCAGTCGTGGGGCGGGGCCGCGCGCGTCTGGGGGAAAAAGCCGCGTCCGGTCGTGACCGACTCGTCGCACACGATGGCGTCCTCGGGCAACAGCGAACCGAGCATGGCCGCGATCGCTTCCGGCGCTATGGCGCCACCGGTCGGCACGCCCGGCCGAACCGCGTCGCTCGCGAGCGGGGGCACCTTCGCAGCACCGACCGCGTCCGCAAGTGCCGCAAGGGCAGCCGGCACGTCGTGGTGTGCCGAGGCGAGCGTGTGGATGCAGCAGCCGGGCGGCGTCAGCACGCTCGGCCTGCCGGGATAGCCGAAAAAGGCGACCGGCTGTCTCGCCGACACGAGGATCACGTGCCGAAAATCCTTGAGGACCACCAACGCCTGATCGACCGGATACGGCACGCGGTCGAGTGCGACGCGGCCTGCACCGCGCGCCATCCGGGCATTGGACGTCGGCGCCATGAGGCGCGCACCGGTCTTGGCAGCGATCCGGCCGGCAAGCTGGAGCGCTTCCGCACTGAGGGCCTTGCCGCCAAGGAGGATCAAGCTCGGCTCGCCCGAGCGCAGGATGCGTGCGATGGCATCGACGGTGGCACCCTCCACGGGTATCTCCGGTGCGATGGCGGGCACGGCGGCGACCCCGTTCCCTGGGTTCCACGCCGTATCGGCAGGCAAGATCAAGGTCGCAACTTGACCGGGTGGCGTGCGCGCGGCTGCGATCGCCGCCGCCCCGTCGCTCGCCACGATGCGCGAATCCGTCGCCGTGCGGACCCAACCCGAGACAGGCCGCGCCAAGCCTTCGATATCGGAGGTCAGCGGCGCGTCGTAGCCGCGATGATAGGTCGCATGCTCGCCGACGATATTGACCATCGGAGACTGCGCGCGCTTCGCGTTGTGCAGATTGGCGATGCCGTTGCCAA
>DATDHA010000379.1:0-3814 GCA_036521815.1 Alphaproteobacteria bacterium
GTCTATCGCTTGACCGGCCAGCTCCCGCCCCATGCCGACCAGCATCCAAGTGCGGACGGGCGCGGAAAGTCCGTCGAGGAAAGCCGCGCGAGGCTCGCGCGCATCGTCGGTTACGACGCTGCCATGGCGTCCGATTTGGCCTGGTTCGCGCTGGCCGAACAGCTTGCCGGCCGCCAGCTCGCGGCACTCGAGGCCGCCTGCCATCGCGTGCTGTCGGCATTCGTGCCTTCGCCCGAGGCACCGATCGTCGGCGCCGGCGTTGGGCGGTTCCTCGGTGCTGAGCTTGCGCGCCGTATGCGGCGGCCTTACCGCAGCGTTGCGGCCCTTATTCCAGCGGATCCAGCGGTCGCCGAGCTGGCCGCGGATTGCGCACCCGCCGCGGCCGTGGCGCTGCTGCTCGGCAACACCTGATCCGCATCCGCCAAAGGCACCTTCGTCGATGCCGCCTCGATCGCCGTGCGCACGCGGATCACCGCATCGCGATCGAGCGGTCCATCGCGCTGGCCGCTCGCCAGTGCGGTGCGAAAGCCGAGATAGTCTGGGCCGAGCGGAACGAGGTGCTGCACATCCTCCACGCGCAGCGAACCGGCCAATCCGGCGAGCAGCCCGCAAGCGCGCGCGCGCGAAATAAAATCGGCGAGCTGCGGAAGGGAGAGATGACGGGTCAGCGGTCCGGCACTTTTGTCCGCCGTGTCGAGCATGACGCCGTAAAAGCCGGCAGCGGCGAACTGGCCGACGAGGGCAAAATCGGGCGCGCGGTCGGCGAACATGACCGCGACCAGGTGCTCGCCTTTCGCCGCCCTGCGAGCCAGGGCTTCGAGCGTTGGCGCAAGTGCGCCATCGAAGATGCCGATTTTCACGATATCGACGCCGGCTTTCGTCATCTCGTCGACGGCCGAGGCGACCCGCACCGGATCGAGCGGCACATCGCCGATCGTCGCACTCACGGCACGCCGGCCGCCGACGGCGCCGAGGATTTCGCCGATGGTCCGCTTCGGCAATCGGCCGAGGGCACCCGCGGCCGGGTTCTTGAGGTCGAGAATGGTAGCCCCACCCTCGAGTGCCGCGAGCGCTTCGGCACGGCTCCGCACGCTGGCGAGGAGTGCCGTCACGATGCGGCCCGCCCGTCCGAGCCGGAGTGGAACGCCGCAATGCGCTCGACCAGCCAATCCCACGCTTCGCGCTCGCGCGGACCCGCGGTCTTGTCCACCGCGATTTGCAGATATGCGATCTCGCGCTCGATCTTGTCTCGGGCCAGCATATGCAGCCGGCTGACCAGGATCGCAGCCTCGATTACCGCGGCCTGGGCGCGATTGAACCCGGCAAAGGGGCCGTGGGTCGCGCGATGCACGATCCGGCAAAAGAACCGCGGCCGCAGCTCATCCTGCTCGACGCGATCGACGATCAGTTCCTCATGGCTGAGTGCCGCTTCGAGCACGGCGCACTCGATCTTGTGAGCCGGGCGGACGGGCCAACTCGCCCTCCCCGTAAGGCTGCCGGCGAAAATTCGCACATCGTCGGTATGATTGATCGCGGCACGGCCCGTGCGCATCAGATTCTCCAGGGTGGTTGACCGCCGGAACGGGGCGAGGATCGGCGTTCCGTCACGCCACGTGACACCCATTGGCGCAATGTGCGCAGTACCGTCCGCATTCAGCGTCGTGATGATGCTTTCGATGATCATGTGGCACTCAGCCCGTGGCTTTGCGCCGCTTGCGGCGAGCCTGAAGCGTTGGGCCCGCAGCACGGTGAACGAGGTGCGTCTCCCTCGGCTTGTCCACGGCACAACCCCAGTCGAGCGGCTGATCCTGAACGTAGCGCTTGCCGAGCTGCCAGGCGATCTGCGCGCGGCCAAGCTCGAGGCCGAGATAGAAGGCGTGAGCACCATCGGCCTCGACGCCAAGGGCGGGGAACAGCTCATACGCATCCAGGGCTACGTTGTGGCCGTCGCTGTTGTAGACGTGAATGCCGTCTTCCGCCGTTTCGATGCGGAAATTCCGGTCGCGGATGAGGGCTGCGGTTTCCGCGATCTCCTCGCTCGTGCCGACGAATGGCCGCCGGTCGCGCAGGCCCATCAGGCTGGCGTCGATTCCGATCGGCAGGCGCTGCAGCGTTTTCGCCGCGTGCATAAATCGCCGCGCACGGTCCGCCTCGCGAATGGCGCGCTTGCAGTGCGGGCTCTTCTGCACGACGAGGACGTCCGTGATTCCAAGCTCGGCGATCATGCCGAAGAGAAGCGCGTTGACGCCCGTGGTGTCGGCGTCGGTGAGCTCGGTCAGATTGCCGATGCCCATGAGAACAGGCGCATCCGGCAGGCGGCGGCGCAGCTCCGCATAGCGCAGAAGCGAGGCCGTGAAGCCGAACGGAATTGGGTCGAGGACAGAGTCGAGGACGTAGCGTCGCCCGCTGCGCTCAAGGCGCTCCGCGGCACGGCACAGGGAATCGAGGTCGCCGGAGGCACTCGGGATCAGGATCGGGATAGCAGCCACCTCGTCGAGAAGATCGAGGTTTGTCTCGTTCAGGCTGAGGAGGAAATCCGCACCGGCCCGCCCGCCGCGAAGCAACTCCTCGGGATCGGCCGAATCAACACTCGGCGAAAGGCCCGCCGCCTTGAGTGCCGCGACCGCGTCCTCCAAATGCGGAAAAGGTGTCGCGGGCAGGCAGCCAAGGTCGATCACATCGGCCCCTTCGGAGGCGAAGGCTTGGGCGCGCGCCAGAATGCCTTCGAGCGGCAGCAGCGGGGCGTCGACGATCTCCGCGAAAATGCGTACGATGTGCTGGGACAAGTCGATGCGCTCAGACTCCTTACCAAAATGCGCGGGAAGATCGTGCAGGTCTTCAGGCCCGCGCTCGAACCTCGCCGGGAACACGCCGTCGAGGCTCATAAGGTCGCCGCGGCAGTGGCCGGGTACGACGACCCGGTCCGCGCCGAGCGCGTCCTTCGGGAGCCGGCGGCGGATGAGATCGACCGTCATGAGCCCCGCCACTTGGACGCCCATATCGTGCACGGTCCATGCGAAGTCGAGGTCGGCAAGACCCGAGAGCACGGTGCGCAAGCGCTTTTCCGCGAGATGGCCCGTCAGGAAGAGTGTATGCCCGGACATGCGAGTCGAGCCCTCACGGCCTCCTCCAACTCTGCCATCGACATCACGACTTGCGTATCCTCGAAGGCCCTGAGCCGTTCGACATTTTCGAGATCGATGCGCCGGGGGTAGACCTTGACCATACCCCCAGGCGCCAGCGTGTCAAGTTCGGGGGCGGTGTCGCAAGCGAACACGATCGCCGGAATCCGGCATTTGCCCGCCTGGGCGAAGACGTTGGTCGCGAGCGTGTCGGAAATGCCCGCGACACATTTGGCGACGGTGTTGGAGGTCGCGGGTGCCAGCACGAGCGTGTGGAAATGGCCTTCATAGAACAATCCGACGGGAGCTGCGGAGGCGGTCGTGTCGCGGAAGATGCGCGTGTCGGGGGGGAGCCCGCCCAAGCGCGACTTATACATGCGAATGACCTCGGCGGCGGCCTTGCTCACGAAGAGGTCGACCCGCTCGAGCTTCGCCATGAGCTCCAGGCATTCCGTGAAGAAATGGCCCGAGCCGGTGAGCGCCCAGGCGAGCCGCGGTTCGAGCGCTTTCGGATTTGCGCTCATGTCATCACGACTTCCGATCGCAGCTCCGCGGCGAGGCATTCCTCTTCCCCAGGGCCAAAGCACCGCAGGCCGAACTTCGCACCGGCCGCATAGGCTGGAAATGCTCGATCGACGATTGCAAGTGCCGCCAGCCGGCGCGCATCGTGCGGCGGCTCGACGACGGTCGAC
>DATDHA010000380.1:0-2325 GCA_036521815.1 Alphaproteobacteria bacterium
GCCGGGGAACAGCTCCTCCGCCCCGCCGTTGAAGAAGAACGTGACGTGCGCATACTTCTCGGTTTCCGCGACGCGCAGTTGCTTGAGGCCCGCCTTGGCGACGATCTCGCCGAGTGTTTCCGACAAGTCCTGCGGCGGGAAGAGTGCCGTGAGGAAACGGGTGAGCGCTGCCGAATATTCGACAAGGCCCGTGGCGGCGGCGAACTTCACGATGCGCTTGCGTTTGAAGCCGTCGAAGGCGGGATCGAGCAGCACGGTGAGGAGCTGGCGCGCGCGATCGGCCCGGAAGTTGCCCATGATGGCGCCGTCGCCGCTGACCATGCCCCGGTAGCCGCCGATGGCGGTCGGCCGAACGAACTCGTCGTTCTCGCCACGCGCGTAGGCCGCCTCGATCGCACGCCGTGCATCCTCGGCGCGTTCCCCGGCACCCAGCACGATCGAATCATATGCAAGCTCGACACGCTCCCAGCGCTTGTCGCGGTCCATGGCATAGTAGCGGCCGCCGATCGTGCCGATCGCGATGCCGCCATGGCCGGCGATATCGCGCTCGAACTTCTCGAGGAAGCCGAGCGCGCTGCGCGGTGGGGTGTCGCGGCCGTCGAGAAAGCCATGCACGACCACGGGCACGCCGGCATCGGCAACGATCCTTGCCACGGCAGCGAGTTGGTCCTGATGGGCGTGCACCCCGCCCGGAGAGAGCAGGCCCAGGAGATGTGCCCGCCCCTTGCTCGCCCTGAGCTTGGCGATGAAGTCTCCCAACGCCTGATTGCTCGCGAGGGAGCCGTCGGCGACCGCCCGATCGATCCGCGGCAGATCCTGAGTCACGACCCGGCCGGCACCCAGATTCATATGCCCGACCTCGGAGTTGCCCATTTGCCCTTCGGGAAGACCGACCTCGTGGGCGGAGGCATCGAGCAGGGCTGACGGACATTCGCGGAGCAGCCGGTTCCATGTGGGCATGCGCGCCTGGCAGATCGCGTTATCTTGACATTCGGTGCGGTGGCCCCAGCCGTCCAGGATGCAGAGGACGACGGGACGTGGGCGGCGGGCATCGGTCATGACGCTTATATAGGGCAATCGGGCCCACCAAAAAAGCGTTTTGCGCTCAAGGCGATACGCTCCTCGCGCGTTAACCCCTGTGGTAGGGGTGTCCCGCGAGGATTTGCTGTGCGCGATAGAGCTGCTCGGCCAAGAGGCCGCGGACCAGGAGATGGGGCCAAGTAACGCGCCCAAGGGCGAAGCGCAGGTCCGCGCGCTGAATGACGGCTTCGTCGAGCCCTTCCGCACCGCCGATCACGAAGGCGATCTCGCCCGCACCCGCATCGTGCCAACCGCCCAGCTTCTTGGCGAACGCCTCGCTCGAAAGCTCGAGGCCCCGCGCGTCGAGGGCAACGACTTTGGCATCCTTGGGGAGGGCGGCAAGGATAAGTTTGCCCTCCAGCACCTTGAGATCGGCGGGTGCGGCTTTGCCGCGCGCCTCGAGCTCCTTGAGGCTCGCGGGCCAGGTGAGACGGGCCATGTAGCGGGCATATAAATCGCGCTCGGGTCCGCTCCGGGCCCGGCCGACCGCGATCACATGGATGCGCAACCCCCTCACGCCGCGGGAGTAGCCCGTGGACGGCCTGCCCGTCAATGGCACTCGGCGAGCTTAGCTCAAGCGATGAGCTCCGCGCCGTGCCCGGCGGCCGGTGCTTCCCGGCCCCAAAGCTTCTCGAGATTGTAAAATGCCCTGATCTCGGGGCGGAACAGATGGACGACCACATCGCCTGCGTCGATGAGCACCCAGTCGGCGTGTTTGGTGCCCTCGACATGGATCGCCCGGATCCCTGCGGCCTTGAGCTTCTCGACGAGATGCTCGGCCATTGCGCCCACCTGCCGCTGCGAGGTTCCCGATGCAATAACCAGGAAATCGGTGAAGGCCGATTTGTCTTCGAGGTTGATCAGCACCGGATCGATGGCCTTGTCGTCGTCGAGCGAGCGCTCGATCAAGCGGCAAAGCGCCTCAGTCGGGGTGAGCGACTTCACTTTGCGTCGTGCTATGGTTTCGGTCTCCTTTCCTCGTACGAGTCGTGGCGGCCCTGCGCCTTGCCCGGATCGCGGTCGCCGAGGCCTTGTTCAGAGGGATGTGGAGGAACACCCACGCCGGCGGCCCAAGCTCGGCAATCCGCTTGGCCAGGTTCTGCCGCACGCGAAAGCGCCAGTAACGGCGCGCGGCTTTTCCAGCCAACGCCCTGTAAGAGTATGTGGGGCGATCGAAAACTGCAATGGACAGTTCCGTGAATATTTTCGCCCAATCCTGCCAGCGGTCGATCTGTGCCAGATTAT
>DATDHA010000381.1:0-2268 GCA_036521815.1 Alphaproteobacteria bacterium
TCGGAAAAGCGGCATGATCATCCTGACCGGCGGTGCTGGGTTCATCGGCTCGAACTTGCTCGCGGCCCTCGAGGCACGCGGCCAGCACGAAATCGTTGTCTGCGACCGCCTCGGCGAGGGCGAGAAGTGGCGCAACCTCGCGAAGCGGGAGCTCGCCGGCTTCGTCGAGCCCGACCGGCTTTTGCCGTTCCTCGAGCGCCGGGCGGGGGAAGTCGACGCGATCTTCCACATGGGAGCCATCTCGGCGACGACAGAGCGCGATGCGGACCTGATCGTCGACACCAATTTTACGTTCTCCATCACGCTCTGGGATTGGTGCGTGCGCCACGACGCGCGCTTCATCTATGCATCCTCGGCCGCGACCTACGGCGACGGCGACGCCGGGTTCGACGATGACGGGAGCCCGCAAGCACTCGCGCGGCTCAGGCCAATGAACGCCTATGGCTGGAGCAAACTCCTCTTCGATCGGCGCGTGGCGCGCGTTGTCCACGAAGGCGGGAGGCGGCCGCGTCAATGGGCGGGCCTGCGCTTTTTCAATGTGTACGGCCCCAACGAATACCATAAGGGTGGGATGCGGAGCGTAGCACTCCAGGTCCATGAGTGCCTCAGCGCCGGCGAGCCCGCGGTGCTGTTCCGTTCCCACAATCCGAAATATCCGGATGGCGGTCAGCTTCGCGACTTCATTTGGATCGGCGATTGCGTCGACGCGATGATGTGGCTTTACGACAGCCCCCAGGTGAACGGGCTCTACAACCTCGGCACCGGCAAGGCGCGAAGCTTCGCCGATCTGGCCGCCGCGGTGTTCGCCGCCCACGGCAAACGGCCCGATATCCGCTATGTCGACACGCCCGTCGGAATCCGCGACCGCTATCAGTATTTCACCGAGGCGAAGATGGAGCGGCTGACGGGTGCCGGCTACGCCAAGCCGTTCACCCGGCTCGAGGACGGAGTCGCGATCTACGTCAAGAGCTTCCTCAACGCACCCGATCCGTATCGCTGACTCTCCACGAAGCCGGGACGAGCACACGCATGAGCCCCCTCCATTTCCCCGACATCGATCCAATCGCGATCAGGCTCGGCCCGCTCGCGGTGCGCTGGTACGCGATTTCCTATATCGCGGGCATCCTGATCGGCTGGCGTCATGTGCGGAAGATCGCGGCGTCGGCGCCGAAAATCATGACCGAAATGCAAGTCGACGACCTCGTTGTCTGGTGCACATTCGGTGTCGTGCTCGGCGGCCGGCTCGGCTATGTCCTTTTCTATCAGCCGAGCGCATATCTGGCCGATCCGCTTCAAATCCTCGCCGTCTGGCACGGTGGGATGTCGTTCCACGGCGGCCTTATCGGCGTCGTCACGGCTCTCATCTTGTTCTGCCGGCGCAACGAGCTCGGATTCCGCATGGTGGGCGACGCGGTGTGCTGTGCGGTCCCTATCGGGCTCTTCTTCGGCCGCATCGCCAATTTCGTGAATGGCGAGCTTTTCGGACGCCCAACGGACGTTCCTTGGGGCATGATCTTCCCAAATGGCGGACCCGAGCCGCGGCATCCCAGCCAGCTCTACGAAGCCCTCCTCGAGGGCGTGGTGCTTTTCACCGTGCTCTTCTTCCTGCGCCGCGCGGGTTTGCGCAACCGGCCAGGCTTCATTGCGGGTGCGTTCTTGATCGGCTACGGCCTCGCGCGTATCACGGTCGAATTCTTCCGCGAGCCGGATTCGTTCCTCGGATTCCTCGTCTTCGGCATGACGATGGGCCAGATCCTTTCGATCCCGGTCATCCTCTACGGCGCATGGCTGATTTCACGAGCCAAGCCGTTGGCGAAAGCGGCTTGAGCGGTCTCGGCGCGCATCTCGAACGCCTCATCGCGCTCAAGGGTCCCTTGAGCCTCGCGGAGTTCATGCTCGAATCCCTTTGGCATCCGAGCGAGGGCTATTACGCGCGGAGTGCCGCGATAGGCCGTTCCGGCGATTACGTGACGGCACCCGAGATCAGCCAGATGTTCGGCGAACTCGTCGGCGTCTGGTGCGTCGCGACGTGGATCGCCATGGGCCGGCCGGTACCGTTCGAGCTGATCGAGCTCGGGCCGGGACGCGGAACGATGATGGCGGACGCATTGCGCGCGGCAGGGGTCGAGCGTGGATTTCACCAAGCGGCCCGGATTCACCTCGTCGAGGCGAGTGTCAGATTGCGTGAGATGCAACGCCCCCTCGCGCAGGATCGCGCCGTGATCTGGCACGACAATTTCGGCACGGTGCCGGCAGGCCCGACGATCC
>DATDHA010000382.1:0-4909 GCA_036521815.1 Alphaproteobacteria bacterium
AGAGGTATCGGCCTCGGTGCCGCGGTTTTCGGCCTGGCGATCGTTTGGCTGGTACGGGGATGAGGGCGCTATAGAGGCTTGATTGGCGTTCGGGACGCGTCTAGGACTTTCCGAACGTGGGCAATCGGATCATATTGGGGACATGTCGGTTCGGTCGAGGGCGGCCGGCCTAGTGTGGCGAATCCGAAATTCGCCATATCTGGGTGCGGGACCGTGAGCGAATTTCGGATTCAAAGCCACACTAGTAATATGTTGTATCTAGTGTGGTCTTCGGATTTGAAGTTCCTATATGGGACTGCCACCAAAATGTTAGGAACTTCAAATCCACCACACTAGCGCAACGGAGAGATCGGTGACATTAGGGAATGACGGCTTGGCACTTGCCGGTGCGGGTGCCGGGCGGCGGCTCGCAAGCGGCCGGGCAAGCATTTGGCTGACGATCTTAGCGGCTTTCTTCTTGGCGCTGCTGCCGGTGGACGGTGCCGAGGCGAAGATTTCGTCCGAGAGCTTTGCGGATCTGGTCGAGAAGCTGCTGCCGGCCGTCGTCAACATATCGACGACCCAGACGATCAAGGGCCAGCGCCCCGGGGTGGAGATTCCCCAATTTCCGCCCGGCTCGCCGTTCGAAGAGTTTTTCAAGGACTTCTTCGACAAGCAGCAGAAGCAGGAACGCTCGCGCAAGGTGACCTCGCTCGGATCGGGCTTCATCGTCGACCCGACGGGCTACATCGTGACCAACAATCACGTCATCGCGGACGCGGACGAAATCACGGTCATTTTCGAGGACGACGCCAAGACCAATCTCAAGGCAAAGCTGATCGGGCGCGATACCAAGACCGATCTCGCACTCCTCAAGGTGGATTCGCCCAAACCCCTGCCCTTCGTCAAGTTCGGCGATTCCGACAAGATCCGCGTGGGCGATTGGATCGTCGCGATCGGCAACCCCTTCGGGCTCGGCGGCACCGTGACATCCGGCATCATTTCGGCACGGGCGCGGCAACTGAACTCGGGTCCCTATGACGATTTCCTTCAGACCGACGCGGCGATCAACAAGGGCAATTCCGGCGGGCCCATGTTCAATCTCGACGGCCAGGTGATCGGTATCAATAGTGCAATCTATTCGCCAACCGGCGGCAGCGTGGGCATCGGCTTCGCGATCCCGGCCTCGCTTGCGAAGCCCGTCATCGAACAACTCCGCAAATACGGCAAGACCAAGCGCGGCTGGCTCGGCGTCAAGATCCAGACCGTGACGGATGAAATCGCCGAAAGCATGGGCCTCTCCAAGGCGTCGGGTGCCCTCGTGGCGAGCGTCACGCCGAACGGCCCGGCCGAGGCGGCAGGCATTCAGGCGGGCGACATCATCCTCAAATTCGACGGCAAAGACGTCATGGATATGCAGCATCTGCCGCGGATCGTCGCGGAGACCGATATCGGCAGGGAGGTTCCGGTCGAGGTGTGGCGCAAGGGCAAGCGCGTATCGGTCAGTGCGAAGGTGGGCGAGCTCGAGGAGACCGAGCAGCAGGCGTCCGTTCAAGAGAAGGAAAAGGACAAGCCAGCCCCTTCCGTCAAGGAACAGAAGGTCGACGCACTCGGCGTTTCGCTCGCAGCTTTGACGCCTGAGCTGCGCGATCAGTACGACATCGGTGCCGAGGTGAAGGGCGTGGTGATCACGGCGGTCGAGGACAGCGGCAACGCTGCCGACAAGGGCCTCCGGCCCGGCGACGTGATCGTCGAGGTCAACCAGGAAGAAGTGGCCTCGCCCGACCAGGCCGCCGACAAGATCGAGCAGGCCAAGAAGCAAAAGCGCAAGTCGGTTCTGCTCCTGGTCGAGCGCGCCGGCGATTTGCGTTTCGTGGCGGTGCCGATCTCGAGCGGCTAGTGCTTGAAATCGCGAATTAGCACCACGTGACCTCGCCCTTCGAGACGCTCGCATTCGCTCGCTTCTCAGGACAAGGAAATTTTTTATATCAATAACCTCATGCTGAGGAGCGGCCGCTAGGCCGCGTCTCGAAGCATGAGGAGGTGCCGAGCGCCGTCTCGAAGGATGAAGTCGTCGCACCGGCCCTACCCGACGAATTCGTCCCGGCCATAGCCCTGGAAATAAAGGAGTGCCGTGAGATCGCCATGGTCGACCCGCGCGCGTGCGGCGGCGGCGAGGGCGGGCTTTCCGCGGTAGGCGACGCCGAGGCCCGCGGCCCGCACCATCGCAAGATCGTTGGCCCCGTCGCCGACCGCGAGGCTGGCGGAGAGGGGCAGGCCACGCACCTTGCAAAGGCGCCTCAAGGCGTTGAATTTGCCATCGCGATTGATGACGGGCGGCACGATACGGCCGGTGAGGCGGCCGTCCTCGACTTCGAGCGTGTTCGATTCGTCGTCGTCGAAGCCGACGAGTGTGCGCACACGGCCCGTGAAAAAGCGGAACCCGCCGGAGACCAGGGCCGAATAAGCGCCGTGCCTGCGCATCGTTTGGACAAGCGTGCGCGCACCCGGCAACAGGAACACGCGCTCCCATGTCCGCTCGAGCGCATCCGTCGAAAGCCCCTTGAGCATCGCGACGCGCTCGACGAGGGCATCGACGAAATCCACCTCGCCCGCCATCGAGCGCACGGTGATCGCCGCAACCTCATCCTTGACGCCCGCGAAATCGGCGAGCTCGTCGAGCGTTTCCACGCCGACAATGGTCGAATCCATATCGGCAACGAGGAGACGTTTGCGGCGACCCTCCGCCGGCTGTGCCAAGAGATCGAAGGACTCGGCTTCCAGGCCTGCGCGCACCACTCGCTCCGCCGTGGGATCGGTAACACCTTCGAACGGAAGATCGACGGCAAGTCCGCGCGCAAGCGAATGGAGCGCGCCCACTTCAGCACCCGCCGCACGGAGTGCGGCACGCGCACGGTCCGCAATGCTATTCTCCAATCCGGCCACGAGGTCGCCGGCGACGATTGTCAGAACCTGTTGCATTGCAAAATATTTTTGTGCATGTGCGAATATAGGGAAACCGGATGAACCCCGGCAAGGTCGATCATGCGCCGGAACGGGTAAAGAAATCCTGGAGTTTCGCGGGCGATGCCACGCCCGTCCTGCTCGTCGCCGGCCCGACCGCAAGCGGCAAATCGCGTTTGGCGATCGCGGCCGCAGAGGCATTCGACGGCGTCGTCATCAATGCCGACAGCATGCAGGTCTATCGCGAGCTCGCTATCCTCACGGCGCGCCCTCGGCCCGAGGCGGAGGTGCGCGCACCCCATCGTCTCTATGGCATCCTGTCCGCGCGCGAAGCGTGCTCGGCGGGCCGTTGGCGCCAGCTCGCACTCGACGAGATCGCCGCAGCACGGGCGGCGGGCAAGCTGGCGATCGTGACGGGCGGTACGGGCCTCTATCTCAAGGCCCTTGTCGACGGCATCGTCGAGCTTCCCGAGATTCCCGCCATCCTGCGCGCTCATGGCCGCGAGCTATTCGACAAGCTCGGCCCGGTCGAGTTTCGTGCAGCACTCGCGGCACGGGATCCCCTCTCCGCCGAGCGGCTGAGCCCGCGCGACCGCCAGCGCCTCATCCGCGCATGGGAGGTGCTGGAGGCAACCGGCCGGCCCTTGGCCGAGTGGCAAAGTGCCGCATCCGAGGCAGCGCCCACGCATCTTCGTTTCGCGGCCGTGCGCCTCGATCCGCCGCGCGGCACACTCTATCAAGCCATCGAGCGGCGCCTTGAGCGCATGATCGAGGCAGGTGCCGTCGACGAAGTAAAGGCACTCCTCGCTATGCGCCTCGATCCCCATTTGCCCGCACTCAAGGCCGTCGGCGTCGCCGAACTGGCGGGATACCTCGAAGGCCGAGCGAGCTTGGACGAGGCGTTGGCGCAGGCCAAGCAATCGACACGGCGTTTGGCCAAGCGCCAGGCCACCTGGTTCCGTCACCAGCCCCTCTCCGACCGCGTCCTATGGGTGGGTGAGCTCGTCCCCGCGCAATTTTCGGAAAGCTTCAAAGACAGAATCTTTAACTTTATTCGTCAAAGCCTGTTGACCGAGTCGGATTGAGCGTCTAGTTTGCGCTCCCCACGACCCGGTCAGGGTCGCGGAATCTATGGATTTGTGCCTCCCGCCCAGGCGAGGCCAAATCGACTTCTCAAGGAGGCGGCGATGCCGGCACACGATCTGACCGGAGCGGAGGTTGTCCTTAAAGCCCTTGTGGATCAAGGGATTGAGGTCATTTTCGGGTATCCGGGCGGTGCTGTGCTTCCGCTTTATGACGCGCTTTTCAAGCAGAACGCGCTGCGCCACATCCTGGTGCGCCAGGAGGGGGGTGCCGTGCATGCGGCGGAAGGTTATGCCCGCTCGACCGGCAAGGTCGGCGTGGTGCTGGTGACCTCGGGTCCGGGTGCGACGAACGCCGTCACCGGTCTCACCGACGCGCTGATGGATTCGATTCCCGTCGTTTGCCTGACGGGCCAGGTGCCGACCCACCTCATCGGCAACGATGCGTTTCAGGAAGCGGACACGGTCGGCATTACCCGGCCCTGCACGAAGCACAATTATCTCGTGAAGCGGCCGGAGGATCTCGCCCGTGTCATGCATGAGGCGTTTTACGTGGCGCGCACCGGCCGGCCGGGCCCCGTGGTCGTCGATCTGCCCAAGGACATCCTTCAAGGTGGTGCGCCTTATGTCGGCCCGGACCGCATCCAGCCGCGGAGCTATAATCCTCGGCTGAAGCCCGAGCGGCACCAACTCGAGCGCGCCATCGACATGATGGCTGACGCCAAGCGGCCGATTTTTTACACAGGCGGCGGCGTCATCAATTCGGGCGCCAAGGCGTCAAGGCTTCTCGGCCAGCTCGTGCATCTCACGGGCTTCCCCTGCACCAATACGCTCATGGGCCTCGGCAGTTTTCCCGCCACCGATCCGCAGTTCCTCGGCATGCT
>DATDHA010000383.1:0-6185 GCA_036521815.1 Alphaproteobacteria bacterium
TCGATCGCACGGGACGACGTGAGCTGCATTATCCACACCTCCGGCACGGGTGGCATGCCGCGCGGTGTTACGCTCACTCACGGCGCGATCATCTGCAACTGCATGGGTGCGGAGGTCCTGCTGCGTCAGCTCGGCCTCGAGGACGAAGTCTTTCTATCCTTCCTTCCCCTCTCCCACGCATACGAACATGCCGCCGGGCTTTTCTTTCCCGTTTCGATCGGCGCGCAGATCTATTACGCCGAGGGTGCCGAGGCCCTCGGCGCCAACATGGTCGAAGCGCGCCCCACCATCATGACGGCGGTGCCGCGGCTTTACGAAACGCTCCACGCGCGGATCACCGCCGGCATGAAGCGCCAGAGTGCGTTCAAGCAACGGCTTTTCTGGAAGGCGGTCGAGCTCGGCACCAAGCGCTATCGCGCACCTCGGAGCCTTAGCCTCTGGGAGCGTTGCATCGACAAGGCGCTCGACGTGCTCGTGCGCAAAAAGGTGAAGGCGCGCTTCGGCGGCCGGCTCAAGGCCCTGGTGTCCGGGGGTGCCCCGCTCAATCCGGAGGTCGGCGTCTTTTTCACGGCACTTGGCCTCGTGCTCCTCCAGGGCTACGGCCAGACCGAGGCGGCACCGGTCGTAAGCTGCAACCGCCCTTTCAAGATCAAGCTCCACACCGTCGGCCCGCCGCTCGAGGACGTCGAAGTCAGCGTTGCGGAGGATGGTGAGCTCCTGGTGCGCGGCGAGCTCGTCATGAAGGGCTACTGGAACGACCCGGAGGGTACGGCACAAGCGCTCCGCGACGGCTGGCTCCATACCGGCGATATTGGCGTCATCGACGAGGACGGCTATATCCAGATCACCGACCGCAAGAAGGACATCATCGTCAATTCGGGCGGCGACAACCTATCGCCCCAGCGGGTGGAGGGATTTCTCACCCTCGAGCCCGAGATCGCTCAGGCGATGGTCCATGGCGACAAGCGGCCTTATCTCGTGGCCGTGCTCGTCCCGCGTGCGGAATTCGTCGACGAATGGTCGGCCGCAAACGGAAAGAATGCCTCGCTCGCCGAGCTTGCGGGCGACAAGGCCTTTCACGATGCGGTGGGTGCGGCCGTCGAGCGGGTCAATGGACGGCTTTCGCCGATCGAGCGGGTGCGCCGCTTCATCCTCGCAGGTGGGGGCTTCGACATCGAGAACGGCATGCTCACACCGTCGCTCAAGATCCGCCGCCACGTGATCCGGCGGGTCTACGGCGATGCGCTGGAGGGCCTTTATTAGCAAAAGGATTTCGTGGCGCCCGCCGAGAGAGGATCATTGCCGCATCGCGTGGCGGCACTTTAGGGCTCCCTTGGCGATCGCGGTGCCTCCCATGCGCAATGGGCTGAAGCCATCCCCGCCCCGACGAACCGCTCAGCCTTCGCTCATTTGCACGCACTCGTCATTCTTTGATTGACTGACGCAAGCCCGGGGCTCTCTCCGCGAGGTAGCGCCACAGCCGATCGGCGACGGGGCCGTGCGGCTTGGCCCGCCTCCGTGCCGCCACGAGTTCCACGCGCCCGCCTGGAAAGTGTTTGCCTGTGATCGGGATCAGGCGACTGCTGGACAGTTCATGCTCGATGAGAAACGCCGGCATGTGTCCCCATCCCATGCCCTGAAGAATGATCTCTTTCTTCATCAATTGATCGCTCACAGTCCAACTGCGCGCGCCCTCGATCAGGAAATAGTCCTGCGGCGGGGAATGGGTTGCGGTGTCCCGAATAATGCATTGCACGTAATCGCGCATCTGTTCCGGGGTAATCAAGTCGGAGATCGGGAAGCTGAGAAAGTGCCGTGCCACGACGGGCAACACGCACACCGCGCACAGATCGATGAAGGCAAAGCGAGGGTCGCTCTTGTCGATATGGTGGATAATGAGATCGGCCTCGTCGTCGAACAATCGCTCCCACGGTCCGGAGATTGCCTCGAAATGGAGATGCAACCTCGTGTCCGGACAGCTGTCGAAAAAACGGCGGAGCAGCCCCAAGGTTTCCGACATCGGACAGAGATCGCCGATCACGATTCTGAGTTCGCTCTCAACACCCATTGCGAGCTGGGCGGCGTGGTTCCGCAAAGTCTCCAACTCCGCGAGAAACACCCGCGTGCGATCGTGAAAGGATTGTCCGGTCTCGGTCAGTACCACTCGATAGCCGCTGCGATCCAACAGTCTGAGTCCAAGTTGAGCCTCTAGATTTTTGACTGCCGCAAAAACCGTTGGATGGGATCGGCGGAGTTTCTCGGCAGCGGCCTGGAAGCTACCCTCCCGCGCCACGGCATCGAAGCACACAAGCTGTTGAATCGTGACGCCGTTCATAGTCGTATTCTTCGACAAACTAGGTAGGAACTTTGTACTTTATATCGATATTTCCGTCGGTAGACTAGCCCCGTCATCAATTAAGGAGGTTATGTCATGCGTGCGATCGTCATCCAACGATATGGTTCACCCGACGTGTTGGCCGTGCAAGAGCGCCCGGCACCAGCACCGAAGCCCGGCCACGTACTCATCGAGGTCAAGGCGTTCGGCCTCAATCACGCTGAAATCTACTTTCGAAAGGGCGCATGGGGTGATGTTGCCGAGATCAGCGGCATTGAATGTGTGGGCGTGGTCAAGGCCGATCCCGACGGCCGATTCGCCACGGGTCAAAAGGTTGCGGCACTGGTCGGCGGTATGGGTCGAAGCATTAACGGCAGCTATGCCGAAATGACCTGCGTCCCGGCAACCAATGTCGTGCCGCTCAGGACCGACCTGCCGTGGGACGAGCTTGCGGCAATCCCGGCGTCCTACGCGACGGCGTGGACCTGCCTTTACGGCAATCTGGCCCTTCGCGCAGGCCAAATCATCGTAATTCGTGGCGCCACGTCGGCATTCGGCCAAGCAGCGGTGAACATCGCCGCACATGCGGGTGCGCGCGCAATCGCAACCACCCGCAATAGCACTCGCGCAGCGATGTTGGCGGCACTGGGTGCTGAGGACGTTTTCATCGAATCGCCCGAGCTTTCCGCGCGCGTCCGGGAACGCTACGACCAGGGCGTCGATGCCGTACTGGACATCGTCGGGAACACCACGATCCTCGATTCGCTTGCCATGCTGCGGCGCGACGGGCGCGCTTGCCTCGCTGGATTCCTCGGCGGTGGTGGGCCGCTCGCCATTGAGCCGGTGTTCCAGATACCGAGCGGGCGCCATCTTAGCGTCTTCGCGAGCGCGCTCGTCACGGGTGGTGCTGAATACCCGCTATCCGAAATTCCATTCCAGACCTTCGTCGATCGGGTGGCCGACGGTTCCTACCGTGCTAAACCTGCGCGGGTATTCCGGTTCGAGGAAATTCGGGAGGCGCACCGGCTGATGGAATCGAACCAAGCGGGCGGCAAGATCGTCGTGCGGATATGACTTTGCAGCCGGCTGGGGTGACTCGGCTCAAGTGCCGGGGTGCGGGAACCGTCAAGTGCCGGTGCCGGTAGGGCACCCGCGCAACGTCGCTATGTCCCTCCTGCACATCCGGAAATTTCTTTCCGTGTCCTGGGGCCGCGTCGGACGCAATCTTGCGTTCTGGCGCTGGCCTTCCCAGTGACATTGCCTTGCCCGCGAACCAAAACTACTCTCATCCGGCGTAATAGGCCTGCCGACGCGGCAAACGGGACAAAGTCGGGGCTTGGGAGGATCGTCATGGCGCTCGCCGCAGTAACACTCGACGACAAGTACGAGCTGCAATCGGGCCGCGTCTACCTGACCGGAACGCAAGCGCTGGTGCGCCTTCCCATGATGCAACGCCAGCGCGACATGAAGGCCGGGCTCAACACGGCCGCCTACATATCAGGCTATCGCGGCTCGCCTTTGGGCGGTTTCGACCAGGCCCTCTGGCAGGCAAAGCGCTTCCTCGCGAAGAACCACATCCAATTCCAGCCCGGCGTGAACGAGGACCTCGCCGCGACGGCGATCTGGGGCAGCCAGCAGGTCGGATTGTTCCCCGGCGCCAAATATGACGGTGTCTACGCCATTTGGTACGGCAAGGGGCCTGGCGTCGACCGCAGCGGCGACGTCTTGAAGCACGCCAATTTCGCCGGCAGCGCCCGGCACGGGGGTGTCCTGGTCCTGGCGGGCGACGACCATGCGGCAAAATCCTCGACTGTGCCGCACCAAAGCGAGCATGCCTTCGTGTCCGCCATGATCCCGGTCCTGAATCCGGCCGGGGTCCAGGAATTCCTCGATCTCGGCCTCTACGGCTGGGCGATGTCGCGCTATTCCGGCTGTTGGATCGCCTTCAAGACTGTCGCCGATACGGTCGAGAGCTCAGCCTCGGTCTATGTCGATCCGCACCGAATCGAGATCGTGACCCCCGACGATTTTCAAATGCCGGAAGGTGGGCTCAACATCCGCTGGCCTGATCACTGGATGCCCCAGGAAGAGCGCTTGATGCGCCACAAGCTCTACGCGGCGCTCGCCTTTGCGCGCGCCAACAAGCTCGATCGGGTCGTGATCGACAGCCCGAAGCGGCGCTTCGGCATCGTGACCACGGGCAAATCCTATCTCGATGTGCGCCAGGCGCTCGACGATCTCGGCATCGACGAGAAGCTCGCCGCGGATATCGGCCTCAGCGTCTACAAGGTCGCCATGAGCTGGCCGCTCGAGCGCGACGGCGTGCGCCATTTCGCGGAGGGTCTCGAGGAGATCCTGGTGGTCGAGGAAAAGCGCGCGCTCATAGAAAATCAGCTCAAGGAGCAGCTCTACAACTGGCGCCCGGACGTGCGGCCGCGCGTGATCGGAAAGTTCGACGAGGATTACGAGGTCCAGCTTCCGTCTTACGACGAGCTGACACCCGCGCGCATAGCCCGCGTGATCGCGAAGCGGATCGCGCGCTTTTACACGAGCGAGCGGATCAAGGACCGCCTCGGCTTTCTCGAAGCGAAGGAGCGTGCGCTCAAGGCGAAGGGGGCGGATTTCAAGCGCATCCCCTATTTCTGCTCGGGCTGTCCGCACAACACCTCGACGAAGGTGCCGGAAGGCAGCCGGGCTCTCGCGGGAATCGGCTGCCACTTCATGGCGCTCTGGATGGATCGGGGGACGGCCACCTTCACGCACATGGGTGGCGAGGGCGTCACCTGGGTCGGGCAGGCCCCCTTCACCGAGGAAAAGCACGTCTTCGCCAATCTCGGCGACGGCACCTATTTCCACTCGGGTTACCTCGCGATCCGTGCCGCCGTCGCGGCCAAGGTCAACGTCACATACAAGATTCTCTACAACGACGCGGTCGCGATGACCGGCGGGCAGCCGGTCGACGGCCAGCTCACGGTTCCGAAAATCACCCAGCAGGTCTATGGCGAGGGCGTGCGCCGCATCGCGGTCGTGACCGATCAGCCCGAGAAGTACGCCGTCGGTGCCGAGTTCGCCTCCGGCACCACGGTGCACCATCGCGACGACCTCGATGCGGTGCAGAAAGAGCTGCGCGAATGGCCCGGCATTTCGGTGCTCGTCTACGACCAGACCTGCGCCGCCGAGAAGCGCCGGCGACGCAAGCGCGGCACGTTCCCCGATCCCGCCATGCGGGCGCTGATCAACGAGGCGGTATGCGAAGGCTGCGGCGACTGCAGCGTGAAGTCGAACTGCCTCTCCGTGGTGCCTGTTGAGACCGAGTTCGGCCGCAAGCGCCAGATCGACCAATCCTCGTGCAACAAGGATTTCTCCTGCGTCAACGGCTTCTGCCCGAGTTTCGTGACCGTGCACGGCGGAAAGCTCAGGAAAAGCAAGGTGGCGGTCGCCGCGGCCGATCCCTTTGCGGAGCTTCCCGCGCCGGCACTGCCGGCACTCGGCGCCGATCCCTACAACATCCTTGTGACGGGGGTGGGGGGCACCGGCGTCGTCACGATCGGGGCACTGATCGGCATGGCGAGCCATATCGAGGGCAAGGGTGTCTCCGTGCTTGACATGACCGGCCTCGCACAGAAGGGCGGGGCCGTCATCAGCCACGTGCGCATCGCCCAAAAGCCCGAGGACATCCACTCGACGCGAATCGCGGCGGGCGATGCCAACCTCGTGCTCGGCTGCGACCTCGTCGTCGCCGCGGGCAGCGAAGCGCTCGGCAAAATGCGCGACGGCCTCACCCGCGTCGTCGTCAATAGCCACGAAACGCCGACCGGCGATTTCACGCGCAACCCCGATCTCGTCTTCC
>DATDHA010000384.1:0-2297 GCA_036521815.1 Alphaproteobacteria bacterium
GTCGTATCGTCCTTGGTCAGCACCGCCTTCTTGGCCCTGCCGAGCTGGTTCAGCGTGACACTCTCGAGCTTGATGCCAAGCTCCTCGCTGATCACCTCGCCACCCGTGAGGATCGCGATGTCCTCGAGCATCGCCTTGCGGCGATCGCCGAAGCCCGGCGCTTTCACCGCCGCGACCTTGAGGCCGCCGCGGAGCTTGTTGACCACGAGGGTCGCGAGCGCTTCGCCTTCGACGTCCTCGGCGATCACGAGAAGCGGACGAGCCGACTGCACGACCGCCTCGAGGAGCGGGAGCATCGCCTGGAGGTTCGAGAGCTTCTTCTCGTGGAGCAGGAGGTAGGGGTTTTCGAGCTCGCACACCATCTTGTCGGCGTTCGTCACGAAATAGGGCGAGACGTAGCCGCGGTCGAATTGCATGCCCTCGACCACTTCGAGCTCGGTCGCGAGGCTCTTCGCCTCCTCGACCGTGATGACGCCCTCGTTGCCGACTTTCTGCATCGCCTTGGCGATCATCTCGCCGATCTCGCGCTCGCCATTGGCCGAGATCGTGCCGACCTGTGCAATCTCCTCGTTGGTCTTCACCTTGCGGGAATGCTTGCGCACGTCGTCGATAACGGCCTCGACGGCGAGATCGATGCCGCGCTTGAGGTCCATCGGGTTCATGCCGGCGGTGACCCCCTTGATGCCCTCACGCACGATCGCCTGGGCGAGCACGGTCGCCGTCGTGGTGCCGTCGCCCGCGATATCGCCGGTCTTGACCGCGACCTCGCGCAGCATCTACGCACCCATGTTCTCGAACTTGTCGGCGAGTTCGATCTCCTTCGCGACCGTGACACCGTCCTTCGAGATGCGGGGTGCGCCGTAGGATTTGTCGAGCACCACGTTGCGCCCCTTGGGACCGAGCGTGACCTTCACGGAATTGGCCAGGATATCGACGCCCTTGAGCAAACGCGCGCGCGCGTCCGCGCTGAATTTTACGTCCTTGGCTGCCATGAAACGATTTTCCTTACTGAATGATTCCCATGATGTCGGACTCTTTGAGGATCAGGAAATCCTCGCCGTCGACCTTGATTTCGGTGCCGGACCACTTGCCGAACAGCACGCGGTTGCCGACTTTGACGTCCGGCGGAATGAGCTTGCCGCTCGTGTCCCGGGTGCCGGCACCCACCGCCACGACCTTGCCCTCCATGGGCTTCTCCTTGGCCGTGTCCGGGATGATGATGCCGCCTGCGGTCTTGGTCTCCTGCTCGACCGCCTTGAGCACGACACGGTCGTGCAATGGCTTGAGTTTCATTGCTTTACCCTCGATTTGTGGATTTCGCCGCGCAAGTCGATTAGCACTCGCCCGGCAGGAGTGCCAGGGTTATAGGGTGTCGACACCGAGCTGTCAATCGCCGCCGCTTCCCAGATGTCGGCCCCCATCGGGTGGCGGCGAGCCGATTGCTTAGGCTATGTTGCAATGAATGGTTGTCTGATCATGAGGGATTCAACCGGGATGGAGCCAAACGGCGCTGAGCTGCGGAAGTGATTCAATCGACCGTTAGCCTTATTGCGATATTGGGGTGCCTGCTCATGACAGGGGTTACCGATGCAGAGCCCGATTATGTCACAACGATGCACGCCATCGCCGACGATATCGCAACGATTGCGGCTGACTATCCGCGATTGAAGGAATTCTCGGCCGCCGATCAGGACATGCAAAGCCTCCGAATCGATTATGCCTACCATACTCATCGGTCGACGGTCAGAGCAGGATGGCGTGCGGGCGCGCCAGAGCCGGACGATGACGGCATTTGGTTTTTTATCGATTTCTACGACCCGGGCTCAGGCGGGCAGATCGATACGCAGCCCGTCCTGCCGCCGCTATGCCTTGGTTGGAAACGTGTGACTTTCCTCATTCTCGAAGGAAAAAATACCACGAGCGTGGCCAAGCGCCTCCGCTCGATCCTCAGCAGCCACGGCGTTAAGGCCTGCTCGGCGGATGGTTAGCAAGGGCTGCGTCATCGCCGCCGCCATACTCATCGTGCCTGGGCCTCTAGTTCAGTCCGCCCCGCCGATGCTGCAGGCGCGCCACGTCGGCCGGATCCAGGCGAACCCGGAGATGGGCGTATTCGTTGTCGTCCGTGCGGCTCATGACCTCGCCACGGCTGTAGAGCCAGGCGAGCGTCTTGCCGTCCGAAAGGGAGATATCGAGTTCGACAACGTCGTGCGAGCGCGAAAGTTCCCGGTCGAGGCATTCGAGAAGCAGGCCGCACCCCTCCCCCGTCAATGCGGAGAGCGCTAGCATCGGGTGGTTGC
>DATDHA010000385.1:0-1918 GCA_036521815.1 Alphaproteobacteria bacterium
GTACTTTTATGTCCGCACGTTCGTCACTAAAGCGCAAAAAAATTTGATCGTTCCCTATTCGTCTTATTGCATGCCGAGGGCGGCGCGAGTAGATTCGATTTTCACGCGGCGGTCATTGCGCAGGCACCCAATTCGCTGACAAATTTCGAATCGCTTCAATAGCTCGATGAAGAGCAGCGGGTGTCTCGCGCGATCAAAGAAGAAGTCGGTCTCAATCGATCGTAAGATGCGAAAATGCAGCCGGCCACGATAACAAAGAGGGTTGGCGCACAATAAAGCGATAACCAAATTATCTCGGTTGCCGCGGGGGACAGGCAGTGGTTCAGAGTTTGATCTTCGTCGCTCTAGCTGCGAATACGACCGAGCCGCTTGCGATTTCTCATGGGCTCACACGAATTGTGCTCACGGCGAATGCGCAAATTGTGCGCTTCCTCGGTGGGGCAGGTGTCGGAGCTTACCGGCCCCGGGCCGGTAATAATTCCAGGTAGGGGCAAGCGATGGCGGAAAGCGACTTTCGCGGCGGCGTCGATGCGCAGTGGGCACGGGTTCGAGGGCGTCTCAGGGCCGAGTATGGTGAAGCAGCATACAAGAGCTGGCTAAAGCCGCTGACCTTCAAATCGATGGAGGGCGGGCTGGTTCGTCTTTCGGCGCCGACGCGCTTCATGCGCGATTGGGTGGCGACCCATTACGCCGATCGCATCCGGACGTTCTGGACCGGCGAGAATTCCGGCGTCCGCGCCATCGACATCCTCGTTGAATCCACGCGCGACGCCGCATCCGGCAAGGTCAAGACGAAAGCCGAGCGAGAGCTGGCCCCCGACTATTCCGAACCCGAGCAGGACGGCCGGAGCAATTTCTCGGCCCCCCTCGATCTGCGCTTCACGTTCGAAAATTTCGTGGTCGGCAAACCGAACGAACTTGCCCACGCCGCGGCACGCCGGGTTGCCGAGTCCTCGACCGTCCCCTTCAACCCCCTCTTTCTTTATAGCGGGGTTGGCCTCGGCAAGACGCATCTGATGCATGCGATCGCCTGGCACATCAAGAAGCGCGATCCGGCCCGGCGGGTCATCTATCTCTCGGCCGAGAAGTTCATGTACCAATTCATTCGTGCGCTGCGCTTCAAGGACACTGTGGCCTTCAAGGAGCAGTTCCGCTCGGTCGACGTGCTGATGATCGACGATGTCCAGTTCATCAGCGGCAAGGAATCGACGCAGGAGGAATTTTTCCATACCTTCAACGCACTGGTCGACCAGAACCGCCAGATCGTGATTTCGGCCGACAAGTCGCCCTCCGATCTCGAAGGGCTCGAGGAGCGCCTGCGCTCGCGCCTCGGCTGGGGTCTCGTCGCCGACATACACCCGACGAGCTACGAACTGAGGCTCGGCATCCTCCAGTCAAAGGCCGAAAGCATGGGCATGCAGCCCATACCGGCCAAGGTGATGGAATTCCTCGCGCACAAGATCACGTCGAACGTGCGCGAACTCGAAGGTGCGCTCAATCGCATCGTGGCGCATGCGACACTCATCGGCCGGTCGATCACGCTCGAGACAACCCAGGAAGTGCTCCACGATCTCCTGCGGGCGAACGACCGGCGTGCGACGATCGAGGAAATTCAAAAGCGCGTGGCGGAGCATTTCAATATCCGCATCTCGGACATGCACTCGGCACGCCGTGCGCGCGCCGTCGCACGCCCGCGCCAGGTCGCCATGTATCTCGCGAAGCAATTGACCACCCGCTCGCTGCCCGAAATCGGACGCAAATTCGGCGGGCGCGATCATACGACCGTGATGCACGCGGTGCGCAAGGTCGAGGAGCTGCGCGCGACCGATTCGGGCTTTTCGGACGATGTCGAACTCCTGCGCCGAATGCTCGAAGGCTAGCGTCCCGACTCTGACGTTGATTCCGTTTTGTCATGCCC
>DATDHA010000386.1:0-4611 GCA_036521815.1 Alphaproteobacteria bacterium
CGAGGGCAGGACGACGACGGTCGACCAGAGGCCGACGCCGCCGATGGTGCTGAGCAGGAGCGACACCAGCAGGCGTCGCCACGCATAGGCGGTCTCGACCCCGTTTTCGGCGATCGCGAAACTCGTCATAGCCGTACCGGACTCGTCGATACAGCATCGACCGGCATGGGACCAGCACGGTACCGAGCGCTCTGTTGGAACGCCGCGAAGGGTGCCGCGCATGACGCGACGATGGTCCTGCTTACGAGGCTGGACGATGGATGCGAGCGGCCGGCAGTGGAAGATTGAACATATGGCATGACGACAATTGGCCCGACGGTTTCAGAGCGGCGGACATCGATGAGCGCAAGATGTCCGCCCGCCGCGTTCCACCCGACCATGATTGCGGCGAAACATATCATCCCGACGGCGACACAGAAAGGCCCGCGCGCGCATGTCCTTCGCCGCCATTGATTGCCGACGAGGACGGCCAGCATCGGCGTCCTCGTGCGAAAGCCTTCGCTAATGAATTGATCGCGCCTTGACTCGCAGCGCGCCCGGCTGACCCCATGGCGATCATGAGACGATCGCCGGCCTCCGCTTGCTCCAGGTCGTCGCGATCTCGTAGGCGTGGCCCGCGCGCAGCACCAGGGCATCCTCGAACGGCCGCCCGGCGAGTTGCATGCCGAGCGGGAGGTCCGCGTCGGTGAAGCCGCAACGAAGGGCGAGGGCCGGCGCCCCCGTCACGTTGAACGGGAACGTGAGGGAGGGCCGCTCGAACGAGCTCATTTTGGTCACGGCTTCGATGAGGGGTGCTTCGAATGGTGTCGCGGCACAGAGCAGCAGATCGAACGCCCGCATCGCCTCGGCGAATCGCGCGCAAAGCTCCCGCCGCATGCGCTGCGCCTGGATATAGTCGGCCGCGGTGAGGAACGCGGCGAGGCTCAGCCGGTCGCGCATGAATTCGCCGTAGTCCTGCGGGCGGGATTTGAGCCACGGCTCATGAAGCGTGTAAGCCTCGGTCATCATGATGAGCATGCCGCAAGCGTGCCAATCCTCGAGCGGGGGAAGCGTTGCGTCCCGCACGTCGGCACCGAGACGGTGGAAGGTATCCGCCGCCGCTTCGAGCGACTTTTTGACCGCGGCGTTCGACGGATTGTCACGCTCATGGAAGTGGCGCACGAAACCGATACGCAGGCCCGCGATCGGAGTCTCGAGTGCGGCGCGGTAATCGGGGATCGGCACGTCGGCACTCGCCGGATCCTGCGGATCGTGACCCGCCATCGCCTGCAGGAGGATCGCGCAATCCTCGACCGTCCAGGCAAGCGGGCCGGCGTGGTCGAGCGAGTAGGCGAGCGGAAGGATGCCCCTACGCGAGCAGAGCCCGTAGGTCGGCTTGATGCCGGCAACGCCGCAATAGGCGGCCGGACCGCGGATCGACCCGCCGGTGTCGGAGCCCGTACCGCCAAGGACGAGGCCGGCGGCGACGGCCGCACCCGTACCGCTCGAGGAGCCGCCGGTGAAGTGCTTCGGATTCCAAGGATTGCGCGCGGGTGGCCAGGGCAGATCGAAGGACGGCCCACCCCACGCGAATTCGTGGGTCGCGAGTTTGCCGAGCATCACGGTGCCGGCGTCGGCGAGCTTGACGACGGTCGCGGCATCCTCGCCCGGCACGTGATCGGCGAGCAGCTTCGAGTGCGCCGTCGTGGCGAGACCCTTGGTGCAATAGATGTCCTTATGCGCGATCGGAATGCCGTGAAGGGCGCCCTTGGACTTGCCGGCCATGAGTGCCGCCTCGGCGACCTTCGCCTCGGCGAGGGCACGCTCGGCCGTGACGCGGATGAAGGCGTTGAGCGTGCCGTTCAGCCGCTCGATGCGCGCGAGACAGGCCTTGGCGAGCTCGACGGGCGAGAGCTTGCGCGCCGCAATGAGCCTTCCCGCCTCGGCAATCGTTTGAATCTCCGTCATCGCACCCTCATCCGCGTGCCTTGAAGATCGTTGCCGGCTCGACGAGTGGCGCGCGCTTTCCCCCGGCGCGCACGCGCTCCGCCATCGCCTCCACATAGCTGTAGGCCTCGTAAAGCTCGGTCTTCTGTGCGGGCGTGAGCGGCAGTCCGGCGCGCACGGCGAGGGCCTCGAACGTCTCCTTGGCGATCCTGGGTTTCGGCATCTGCGGCTCCCTCCCCGGCAAATTCTGCGTCGATGGGGATGCCCGGCATAGTGAAGGAAGCGACGCTGGCGGGCAATGGCAAGCCTCGCCGAAGGCCGCCCTCACCAAAAGCCACCCTCACCAAAAGCCACGCAGGCGCTCGCGCGCCTCCGCGATGAGGCGGTCGGGGCGATCGATATGCGCCGTGTCGAGCCCCACGTCGCGCAACATGAACGCGTTAAGCCGGTCGAGTTCGAATGCCCTGCCGCGCGTGCGTCGGAATGCCGCGACGAATGCCAGTACCGGACGGATCGATGCCTGGGCAACGAATGTGGGCGCAAGAATCCCAATGCGGGCGAAGGGTAGCTTTCGGGCAAGGACTAACATTGCCAGAATCCCTTGCTCGCTTCCCGCCACGCATCGGCCGGGGCGATGCCGAGGTCCTGAAGTGTTGCGGCGTCCATTTCGGCGAGGTCCCGGCGGCCGCGGCTGCGGCACCGCCATTCATGGAGGCGGTTGCTGAATGCAGCGGGAATCGTTCCGACAAGAACGCTTGGCAGCGCTGGCACCCACCTGCCCGCGACCGTGCGCCACTGGCTGAAGATCGTCATCGTTCCTGGCCTCCGACCTCGCTTGGGGTTTGTCCCGCCGGTCGGATTTCAAGGCCAAGAAACTCGAAAGCCCCGTCCGTTTCCGGCGGAGCTCTGACGAACTTGCTAGGCTGGCATTATCTCAATCAGCACACGCGCAAGCATGTCGGCCCCAACCGAGGGTCCAACGACGGATCTTTCGCGATTGATTTCTTGCACACGCCATGGCGCGAAGCTACAGGTGCTGCGAAGCGCATGTCAATTCGCAATTCGCGCGCCGCCGCATTATGATGGTCGCCGCGTGCGGCAGGAAATTGGCACGTCACGGAGAATAGATGGCGATCGACATCCTTTCGATGGGCGAGGCGATGGTGGAGTTCAACGCAGCCGGACCCGCCGCGGAAGGTGCCGCCTACGTCCAAGGCTATGGCGGCGACAGCTCGAACGTCGCGATCGCGGCGGCGCGCCAAGGGGCTTCCGCGGGCTATATGAGCGCCGTCGGCACCGATCTCTTCGGCGACGCACTCCTGGCCCTTTGGGCGCGCGAAGGGGTCGATAGCCAGACCGTGAAGCGCGACCCGTCGGCGCCAACGGGAATCTATTTTGTGACGCACGGACCGGCCGGTCACAGCTTCACCTACTACCGCCGCGGTTCCGCCGCGAGCCGCTTGGCGCCGGCCGACGTTTCGGAGCGCGCGGTAGCCGGTGCGCGGATCCTTCATGCATCCGGTATCAGCCAGGCGATCGGCGAAACTGCCGAGGCGGCCGTGATGCGCGCAATCGAGCTCGCGAAAAAACACCGGGTCAAAGTCTCCTTCGATACCAATCTGCGCCTTCAGCTTTGGCCGATCGAGCGCGCGCGCGAGGTGATCCACGCCGCGATCGCGCGCGCCGACATTGCGTTGCCGGGCCTCGACGACGCGCGGCAATTGACCGGACGTGATGACGCCGACGCGGTCGTGGATTTCTATCTCGGCCTCGGCGCACCCCTCGTCGTTCTCAAGCTCGGCGACCAGGGCTGCCTCGTCGCGACGGCCGCCGAGCGCAGGCGTGTCGCGGGACACGCGGTCAAGGCGGTCGACGCGACAGGTGCCGGAGATGCGTTCTGCGGGGCCTTCCTTGCTTCGGTCGCCGCTGGCGACGATCCGTTCGCGGCGGCGCGCCATGCCAACGCCGCCGCCGCCTTGTCGACGATGGGCTATGGTGCGGTCGCCCCGATCCCCACGCGCAAGGAGGTCGAGCGCTTTCTTGCGCACACCCGGGCGCGTGCTGCATCTTGAGGTCCGCGATATGAGCGACGCTGCATCCACCGGATCGGCCGGAATCGCCGAAATCCTGGCGCTGGCACCCGTGGTGCCCGTCCTGACGGTCGAGGATCCCAAGGGTGCCGTGGCGCTCGCGAGGGCACTTGTCCAAGGCGGGCTTCGTGCGCTCGAGATCACCTTGCGCACCGACCGCGCACTCGATGCAGCTCGGGCCGTCATCGCAGAGGTGGAGCACGCGGTCGTCGGGCTCGGCACAGTCCTAAAAGCTTCACAAATCACCGCCGCATCCCGATTGGGTGCCCGCTTCGCGGTAAGCCCCGGCTATACGTCCGCCCTGCTCGATGCGGCGGCGGACGAGGGCCTGCCCTATCTGCCGGGAGCAGCGACAGCATCGGAGATCATGGCGCTCCTCGAGTGCGGCTACAGCCACATCAAATTCTTCCCCGCCGAACCACTAGGTGGGGTCGATGCCTTGCGAGGACTGGCAGCCCCCCTGCGCTCCGCCCGCTTTTGCCCGACGGGCGGAATCGACGCCGAAAAAGCGAAGGCCTATCTCGCACTCCCCTCGGTTGCCGCCATCGGCGGGTCGTGGGTCGCCCCCGCCGAGCGGATCGCCAAAGGCGATTGG
>DATDHA010000387.1:0-5853 GCA_036521815.1 Alphaproteobacteria bacterium
ATACTTGACAATATTTAGATTGCTGTAAGTTTTTCAAAGGATCATACTTGCATGTGGTATAGTTGTTCGTAGTGGATTTCGAATGCCATGACTGGCGCGCGGGAAAGCGTGTTTCTCGGCATTTCGTCCTTGGGCAGCCGCTTGCCCACGGTGGCGAGTGCCTTGCCGCGCGCGCGTGCCGACGCCGTCAAGCCGGTCGAGCGACTGGCGCTGCCGCCCCCACCGTCACGCGACGAGGAGCTGGAGAATATTGTTGAGCTCGAACCACCTGCCGAGGATGGGCACCTGGAGGCGCCTAAAGCGCGCGACAATTTTGGACGGCGCGATCGACGCCGCCGCTGGTCGACCGATGTCGCGCCCGACGAGAGTCCGCCGGAAAAATCAACCCCACAAGACATGTCGGCGCAGGGTGCTAATCACGCCTATCGCCGCCGGGTGGTCGCCAATCACGGGCTCGATCGAGCGAACGGCCGTCTCATAAATTTGAGCGCGTAGTCAGCCCTCGTCGCGTGCAATTTCCGCAAGGGCGCGTTCGAGCGCCTGAAACGGCAGCAGCACGCAAGTGTGCCGGCTCTTGTGGGCATGCACGGGCGCGAAGCAGGAAAGCTCTGGCCAGCCGCGGTCGGGCGGCGTTCCTTCCGCGATCACGGCGCGCGCGGCATCGGCGGCGGCGTGAAGCACCCCAGGCGTCGCCCCGACCGCGTGCGCGCCGATGATCGATGCAGCCGCCTCGCAAAGGATGCAGCCGCGCACACTCTGGGCGAAGTCGCTGACGACGCCGTTCTTGAGGTTGAGATCGATCGTGACACGGTCGCCGCAAAGCGGATTGTCGACGCTGGCGCTTGCTCCGGGATTCGCTAGCCGGCCGGCTCGCCGCTTGGCACGCGCGTGCGCAAGGATCGCGTCGTTGTAAAGCGCGTCGTTCATGACGCAGCGACGGTTCCTTGCGTGCGGAGCTTGACGAGCTTGTCGGGAGAATCGATGTCGATCAGAACGCCTTCGTCGTCCATTTCGACCTCGAAGACGACCTCGTGATATTGGCCGATCAATTGGCGTGCACCGGTGTCGCCCTTGAGGTGCTGCATCTCCGGGAAAAAGCGCCGCGCGAAGAGGATGGGATTGCCGCGTTTGCCACGATAGGTGGGCACGCAGATGGCACGCCCTTCGACGGGGTTGAACGCGGCGATGAGCCGGTCGAGCGGTGCCGCCCGGATGCGCGGCATATCGCCGAGGCAAACGAGCGCGCCATCCACGTCCTCGAGCAACGCCGCGATGCCGTGACGAACCGAACTCGCAAGGCCCTCCTCGTATTCGGGATTGCGAACGAACGTGACGTGGTACGCGGCAAGTGCCGCCTCGACGCGCTCAGCCTCGTGGCCGGTCACGACGATGACCGGCGATGCCTTCGACGCCGTGACCGCAGCCACGACGCGCGCCACCATGGCGCCGCCATCGATCTCGGCGAGAAGCTTGTTCGCCTTGCCCATCCGCCGCGAGAGCCCGGCCGCGAGAACGATGGCGGCGATCTTCGGTTCGCGCACCGCCGTTTGGGTGCCGGGTGCCGCCGTCGCCTGGGCGCGCGGGAGGCCGCGTGTCTCGACCTCGCCCAGGAGACCGCCCGCACCCATGCGCGCGAGATCTTCGCGGCCGATCGGCAGGTCGGCGAGGAGACGCCAAAGCACCCAGTCGAAGCCGTTGAACTTGGGCGAGCGCGCACAGCCCGGCAGGCCAACGACCGGGACAGGCCCGTCGATCCTGGCCACCAACAGCAGGTTGCCCGGATCGACGGGCATGCCGAAGTGAAGCACCTCTCCACCGGCCGCTTCGATGCCGCGCGGGATCACGTCGCGCCGGTCGACGATGGCGGAAGCACCTGAGACGAAGATGGGATCGCATCCCTGGCCGCGCAGTGCCTTAATCGCCGAAGCGATCTCGCCAGCATCGTGGCGGCAGCAGATTTCCTTTGCGAGCCTGCTGCCAAAGGAGTCGAGCCGGGCCTGAAGAACGTTCCATCCTTTGTCGAGCACGCTCTCCTTCGTTCCGGGGAGGCGGGTCTGCACGAGACCGGCTGACTTGACGAGAAAGGGTGCGACTCGCACGAGCGCACCCTCGCCACGCGCGATCTCACGGCATCGCTCGACGGTCGAGCGCGAAGCGGCGAAGGGGATGACCTTGATCGTGGCCACCATCTGGCGCGGCTCGACCGGCTCGAACGGCGTCACAGTCGCGATGGTGAGCGCTTCGTCGACCATGTTGAGACGCTCAACCCGCGCGCGATCGATGACGGCAACGCCGCGCACTTCGGCGAAAAGATTGCACCGGCCGGTGAAGGCGCGGCTGATCGTTACGTGCGCGCCGGCCGACGCACTTGCGACCTCCGCGGCGGCCTCGTCCTCGGCCATGTCGCCGGGCTCGATCCGGGCCGCGACGACGCTTTCATAGCCGCCCTCGCGCAGTGCCGCGATATCGTTTGGCGAGAGCTTGCGGCCTTTCTTGTAGATCGCCTTTCCCACGCGAAGCGAATGGGCGAGGATCGCACCCTCCGCATGTTCGAGCGGGATGTCGTCGAAGATCATGCCTTGCTGAGCTCCTTCGCCGAACGCTTCGCCGACAGGTCCTTGGCGTGCAGCACTTCGGTCACTTGGGCCATGATCGCAATCGCGATTTCGGCGGGCGACGTGGCGCCGATCGAAAGGCCGGCCGGGCCGTGAATGCGCGCGAGATCGGCATCGGTGAAGCCGCTTTCCTTGAGGCGAGCCAGTCGTTTTGCATGGGTGCGCGTGCTGCCGAGTGCCCCGATATAGAACACGTCGGCGCGCAGCGCCGCCTCGAGGGCCGGATCGTCGATCTTGGGATCGTGGGTGAGGGTGACGACTGCGGTGCGCCGGTCGGGTTCGAGCCGCCCGAGTGCTTCGTCCGGCCAATCGTGGGTGATTTCAAGATTGGGAAAACGCTCGCGCGTGGCGAAGGCGCGGCGCGGATCGACGACGATCACCACGTATCCGGCAAGGCTCGCCATCGGGGCGAGCGATTGGGCGATATGCACCGCACCGACGACGATCATGCGAAGGGGCGGATTGAACACCTGAACGAAGATGCGACGCGCGGCCGTGTCGAACGTCAGGCTGCGATCGTCGCGGATCGCGTTCCGCACATTCGCGAGCTCGGCCTGGTCGAGCTCGAGGCCGCCCGTCACGGCCTTCGGCGTGACGAGCGCCTGTGCGCCCGATTTGAGATCGGTCGCGAGTGCCGCCGGCAGCTTCTTGGCGCGCGTTTCGAGGAGGGCATCGAGGATCGCGCGTCTCATTCGACGCGCTCGACGAAGACTTGCACCTTGCCGCCGCAGGCAAGGCCGACTTCCCACGCCCGCTCGTCGGAGACGCCGAAGTCGAGGAGGCGGGGTTTGCCGTCGGCAATGGCGGCCAGTGCTTCGGTCACGACCGCACCCTCGATGCAGCCGCCCGAGACCGAGCCCTCCATCACGCCCTTTTCATCGACCACGAGCTGGCTGCCGACCGGCCTCGGCGACGAACCCCAGGTCGAGACCACCGTTGCGAGTGCGACACCTCGGCCTCGATTGCGCCAATCGTGGGCCAAGGCGAGGATGTCCTGGTTTGCTTCCATCATGCCCTTCCTCCAAGCCAGCGGCTGACACCTTCCTCGCGCCGCGCACCCGCCTCGCCGAGCGCCTCGGCGAGCTGCGTCAGGCTCTCGAGATTATGCACCGTCCTGAAATCGTCGACATGGGGCAGAATCGCCCTCATGCCAAGGGACTTCGGCTCGAAGCCTTCGTAGCGCAGCAGCGGATTCAGCCAGATAAGTCGCCGGCAGGATTTGTGAAGGCGCTCCATCTCCTGCGCAAGGCCCTCGCCGGCGTCACGGTCGAGTCCATCCGAAATGAAGAGGAGGATGGCCCCCTGGCCAAGTACGCGGCGCGACCAATGCCGGTTGAAGTCCGCGAGGCTAGCGCCGATACGCGTTCCACCCGACCAGTCCTCGACGGCACTCGCAACCCGGTCGAGGGCTATGTCCACGTCGCGCTGGCGCAAATGGCGCGTGATGCTGGTAAGCCGCGTGCCGAAGAGGAATGTATGGACGCGGTCGCGGTCGTTCGTGAGCGCGTGGAGGAAATGCAGCAGCATCCGCGAATAGCGGCTCATCGAGCCCGAGATGTCGCAAAGTACGACGATCGGCGGGTGACGCTCGCGCCGGCTTCGCCGCCGCAGGTCGATGTCTTGCCCCCCGCCGCGCAGGCTCGCGCGCAAGGTGGCGCGCATGTCGATCCGCCGGCCGGTCGGATCGGCGCGGAATCGCCGGGTCGGCGTTTTCATGATCGGCAAGCGCATGCGCGCCATCACGGCCTTCGCCGCGCGCATCTCATCGCTCGACATTTGCTCGAAATCCATTTTCTGGAGAATCTCGCGGTCGGAGTAGGTGAGGGCGGCGTCGGCCACGACTTCGGGCTCGGGCTCTGCGTCCTCGGCCTCGCCGCGGCCAGGCGATTCGGCGGACAGCGCCTCGGCCACGCGCCGGCTCGGCGGTTCCTGCTGTCCTTCGCCTTCGGGCACGCGCACGGTCGGCAGCATCAAGCTCATCATCCGCTCGAGCAGCTTGGGATTGCGCCAGAAAATGTGGAATGCCTGATCGAAGACCTGGCGATGCTCACGCCGGTTCACGAAGACGGCATGAAGCGTCCAATAGAAATCTTCGCGGCTTCCGATTCCGACGGCGCGCACCGCATCGACCGCGGCGAGCACGCGGCCGGGGCCGATGGGAAGGCCCGCGCGGCGAAGCACGCGCGCAAAATGCATCAGGTTGGCGACGAGCTTGCCACCCTCCGGTCGGGGTTCTGCGGGATCCTCGGTCATGCCGCGGCCTTCGACGGATTTGCCCAGATCGCGCCGGCTGGGATCACGCCGGCTGGCGCTTTTTTCGCTCGGTGGCTTCGTTGGCGGCCAGCTCGGCCTGGACCTGCGCCAGGATCGCCGCCGCCTCGCTGCCCTGAATCTTCGCGATGTCGTCCTGATATTTGAGAAGCACGCCGAGGGTGTTGTCGACCGCGCGCTGATCGAGGGCGATGACGTCGAGCTGCGTCAATGCGTGGGCCCAATCGATTGTCTCGGCGATGCCGGGCAGCTTGAAGAGATCGCGCTGGCGCAGCGCCTGCACGAAACCGACGACGTGGCGCGAAAGTTCGGCCGGTGCTGTCGGCGCTTTGAGCCGCAGGATTTCCAGCTCCCGCGCCGCGTCGGGATAGTCCACCCAGTAATAGAAACAGCGCCGCTTGAGCGCGTCGTGGATTTCGCGCGTCCGGTTCGACGTGATGACGACGATCGGCGGCTCTGCGGCCCGCAACGAGCCGATCTCGGGAATCGTGATCTGGAAATCGGAGAGCACTTCGAGAAGGTAAGCCTCGAACGGCTCGTCGGCGCGGTCGAGCTCGTCGATCAGAAGCACAGGTACCCCCGAAAGGTCCCGTTCGAGCGCTTGGAGGAGGGGCCGCTTGATCAGGAACCGCTCCGAAAATATGTCCTGCGCGAGGGTGTCGCGGTCCTTCTGACCCGCCGCCTCGGCAAGCCTAATTTCGATCATCTGGCGAGAGTAGTTCCATTCGTAGACCGCGGACGCCACGTCGAGACCTTCGTAGCATTGAAGGCGCACGAGCCGCCGCCCGAGCGTCTCGGCGAGCACCTTGGCGATCTCGGTCTTGCCCACGCCCGCTTCACCTTCGAGGAACAGCGGGCGGCCGAGCTTGAATGCGAGGAAGACCGAGGTGGCGCAACTGCGATCGGCGATGTAGCGGCCCCGCGCCAGCAGCGCGTGCGTTTCCTCGACCGTGGCGGGAAGATTCAT
>DATDHA010000388.1:0-2931 GCA_036521815.1 Alphaproteobacteria bacterium
AGCCGATCCGCCTCCTCCGCGTCGATCGTCATGCCGATGTCGACTTGCTTTGCATGCTGCGCGAGTGCCACGATGCGGGGGGTCAACTCCTTGAGCACGCGCTCGCGCAGTGCGAACTCGTAGCGGGGATGGAGCGCCGAGAGCTTGACCGAGATTCCAGGCGACGCAATCGGCCCGCGCCCCTGGGCCGCCTTGCCGATCGACGCGATCGCGCGATCATAGGCTTCGAAATAGCGCTCCGCGTCCTTTGCGGTGCGAGCCGCCTCGCCGAGCATGTCGTAGGAATGGCGATAGCCGAGTGGTTCCTCCGCCTTCGCCCGCTCGAGCGCTTCCTCGATCGTCCGCCCCATGACGAACTGGCGGCCCATGATGCGCATTGCCTGCATCATCGCCTGACGGATGACCGGCTCCCCGCTCCGCGCCACAAGGCGGCCGAGAAGCGAGCCCAAATCGCGCTCGTCGAATTCGCCGAGCTTGACCACGCGGCCCGTGAGCATCAGCGCCCAGGTCGAGGCGTTCACGAAAAGCGAATCGCTCTTCCCCAGATGCTTTTCCCAATCGGCGAGCCGCAGCTTGTCGCGAATGAGACGGTCGGCCGTGTCGCTGTCCGGAATGCGAAGGAGCGCTTCGGCCAGGCACATCAGGATCACACCCTCCTGGCTCGAGAGTGCATATTCATGGAGGAAGGCATCCAGCCCACCCTGCCCGATGCGTTGACGCCGCACCTCCGCGACCAAGGCGCGCGCCCGCTCCGCGATCCGGTCGAGCTGTTCCGACGGCAACTCAAGCTCGGCGACAAGGCGCTCGACGACAGCGCTCTCGTCGGCGCGGTAGAGAGCCGAGAGGGCGCGCCACCGTGCATCGGCCGGGGGGAAGGGTGTCGAGAAGATCATGATGGGGCAGGCACCTTCATCCGGTATCGGTTATCCCTCGCTCGAGGGGCCCATCTATACTCCGTGTCCGGTGCCGCGCCAACGGGAGGGTGAGGCCGCCAAGCGCCTATAGCAACCCCAAATCGCGCAATTCGGCGGCGAGCTTGGCCGGCAGCTCGTCATCGCCTTTGATGCGCGGCGGCAGATCGGGGGGTGCCGCCTCGGGCCCCAGATAGCGCCAGCCCTGGAACGGGCGCCAGGCAACGAGCTGGGTCTTCACGAGCTTGCGGTCGAGCTCGATCGCGCAAGCCGGCTGACCCGCCTGGTTGTGGGTCGGGCGAAGACCGACGATCCGCTGGCGAACGCGCACATAGCCTCTGATAACCCAATAGAGCGAGCCGCCGTCGAGCACGTCGTCGTCGCGCTTGGGGGTCATGCGCGTGACATGGCGCAGGCGCGCCTTGGGGTTGCGCTTGCGAAGCTGCGCCAAGCGGTGCTTTTGCCATTTCGCGAGCTCGTCGACCGAATCGATGCCGACGCAGAGCTTGATGATGTGGAGCGTCACGTGAGCTAACGGCGTCTTTCTCGATCAGGCGGCGGCCTTGCCGGCAAGCGCAAGGGATACCTTGGAAACCGGCGTCTTGCCAAGCTCGGCGCAAATATAACGCCCGGCCGCGACGAGCTTTGCAAGATCGACCCCCGATTCGGTCCCGAGGCCGTCGAGCATATAGAGCACATCCTCGCTCGCCACGTTTCCGGATGCACCCTTCGCATATGGACAGCCGCCGAGCCCTGCGACGGAGCTATCGACCACGGCCACCCCGCGCTCCATGGCGGCGAGGATATTGGCGAGCGCCTGGCCGTAGGTGTCGTGGAAATGAACGGCGAGCCTCTCATGCGGAACCACCACAGCCACGCGGTCGATCATTGCTTGCGCCTTCCCCGGGGTGCCGACGCCGATCGTGTCGCCGAGCGAGATTTCATAGCAGCCCATGGCATAAAGCCTGGCCGCGACGTCGGCCACCGCATCGACGCCGATTTCGCCCTCGTAAGGGCAGCCGAGCACGCAGGAGATATAGCCGCGCACGCGCACGCCATCCTTCTTCGCCGCTTCGGTCACGGGGGCAAAGCGTGCGAGACTCTCGGCGGTCGAGCAATTGATGTTGCGCTGGGAGAAGCTCTCCGAGGCAGCCCCGAAGATCGCGATTTCCTCGACCTTCGCCGCACGGGCGGCTTCGTAACCCTTCATGTTGGGAACGAGCACGGGGTAGCTCACACCCGGCTTGCGGCGAAGCCTCGCCATTACCTCCGCGGTATCGGCCATCTGCGGAATCCATTTCGGCGACACGAAACTCCCTGCCTCGACGACCGTGAGGCCTGCATCGGCAAGCCGCTCGATCAACGAGACCTTTGTGGCGACCGGCAGCGTCTTGGATTCATTCTGGAGTCCGTCGCGAGGGCCGACCTCGACCATCTTGACCCGCTTCGGTAACGCCATTCTCAACTCCCGCCCGCAGGCTGAAAGACAATGAGTTCGGCACCCTCCTCGACCTGCTCGCCGGCCGAATAGATCACCTTCTCGATCTTGCCGTCGGCCAGTGCCGAGATCGTATGCTCCATCTTCATCGCCTCCAAGACAAGAAGCGGGGCGCCGCGCTTCACCGAAGCGCCGTCCTTGACGAGCACCTCGACGATCTTGCCGGGCATCGGTGCCGCCAGACGACCGCCTGCCGCGTCAAGCTCGGCAGCCCCCGCGAGCGGGTCGATGAGCTGAAGGCGATGGCTTGTTCCATCGGTGAAGACCGTGAGCTCGCGCCGGCGGCGCACGACCCGCGCATGGCAGCGCGAGCCGCCAAGGTCGGCCACGAGCGCGCCGCCGTCCAGAAGTTCGCCCTTGACCGCGAGGCAGCCATCGCGGAGATCCATTAGATAGCCATCGGGCCGATAGTGCACCGTGACCGCAACCTCCCCATCGCCGTCTTGAAAGCGCACGATGTGATGGTTGTCGTCGTTCATGCGCCAGCCGTCGGTGAACGCCCAGGGCGAATAGGGATCGCCC
>DATDHA010000389.1:0-3741 GCA_036521815.1 Alphaproteobacteria bacterium
GTGCAGACGAGGGTCGCGGAAGCGCCATCCGTCAGGGGCGAGGAGGTGCCGGCCGTGACCGTGCCGTTGTCGTCGAAGGCCGGCTTGAGGGCGGCGAGGCCCGCCGCGGTCGTGTCGGGACGAATGCAGCTGTCTTTTGCCACCGCCTTCCCGTCGAACTTGATCGTGACGATCTCCCCGTCGAGCTTGCCGGCCGCTTGCGCGGCACTCGCCTTTCGGTGACTTTCGACAGCGAACGCCTCCTGCTCGATGCGCGTGATCTGATACTTCTGTGCCACGTTTTCCGCCGTGATCCCCATCGAGACGTAAGCCTGGGGGTATTCCTTCGCAAGACGCGGATGGGGGAGCGGATTGAATCCCATCATCGGCACCCGCGTCATGGATTCAACGCCCGCGGAGATGAAGGCCTCCCCGGCGCCGAGCTGGATGGCGCCCGCCGCCATATGGATCGCGTTCATCGAAGAGCCGCAAAAGCGGTTGACCGTGGTGCCCGCGACGGAGATCGGCAGATGTGCGAGGAAACCGATGAGACGCGCCACATTCAGGCCCTGCTCGCCCTCCGGGATAGCACAGCCGACGATCAGATCCTCGATTTCGGCGGGGTCGATCTTCGTGCGCGAAAGGAGGCCTTCGACGACTTGGGCCGCGAGCTCGTCGGGGCGCACCCGCGCGAGCTCACCCCGGTTCGCAAAATGGAACGGCGAGCGGGCGTAGCCCGCGATAACCACGTTCTTCATCGAACGACCCTCCTCCCAATCCGCCTCGCGCAGGCTGCCGTTTCGGCCAGCGACGGTGCTGGCGAAAACGTGGGGCCGGCGAAAACGCGGGGCCGGCCGATCGCCGTCGCCCCCTAAGCGACCTTACAGCTATTGCCGCATCAGCGCTTCGCCTGTGCGGCCTGGCGCTGATGCTCTTCCACGAGTGCCCTCTTCAATATCTTGCCGATGGCTGATTTCGGCAACTCGTTGCGAAATTCGAAGATCTTCGGCATCTCGATCGGCGAAATCTTGTCCTTGAGAAAATCATGCAAAGCCCGCTCGTCGAGCACGGCACCCTTCTGGCGCACGATATAAGCCTTCACCGTCTGTCCACGATACTCGTCGGGCACACCCACCACCGCCGCCTCGGCGACGGCAGGATTCATATAGATCGCTTCCTCGACGTTGCGCGGATAGATCTTGTATCCGCCCGCGACGATCACCTCCTTGAGGCGATCCACGATATAGAAGAAGCCCTCCTCATCCATGTAACCGACGTCGCCGGTATGGAACCAGCCGTCGGTGATCGAGTGCTTCGTCTCTTCCTCATGATGCCAGTAACCCGCCATCACTTGCGGCCCGCGCACCCAAAGCTCACCTTGTTCGCGCGCCGGCAAGGGATGCCGGGGCTCGTCGATCGAGGTGACTTGCACGTCGGTACTCGGCTGCGGCAAGCCGATCGAGCCCGGTTTCACCACCCCGTGCACGGGATTGCAGCAAACGGTAGGCGAGGTTTCGGAAAGTCCGTAGCCTTCGACGAGCGAGCATCCGGTGAGCGATTCGAAGTGGCGTTTGACCTCGAGCGGAAGGGCCGCCCCGCCGGAGACGCAAACCTTGATCGACGACAGATCGTAGCGCGCGAGATCCGAGTGATTGTTGATCGCGGTGTAGATCGTCGGCACACCGTGGAAGATCGTGGGCCGCTTGCGATCGATCGTCTGCAAGACCTGGACGAGATCGAAGCGCGGTAGCAAGATGATCAGCCCACCGAGATAGAGCGGGACGTTCATGACGGCCGTCATCGCGAAGACGTGAAAAAGCGGCAGCACGCAAAGTGCGCGCTCCTTGCCCCGCTCCACCTCCGGGAACCAGGCCGCATTCTGGCTTACGTTGGCCCAAAGGTTGTAATGGGTGAGCGAAGCGCCCTTGGGCGCACCGGTCGTGCCGCCGGTATATTGGAGCACCGCGATGTCGCGGCGCGGCGAGATGGCGACCGCGCGCGGCTTCCCATCGTTCGAGACGAGCTGATCGAAGAAGACGTGCCGATCGTTCTGCGGAATGTGCGCGAGCTCGCCCCGCCGCAGGAGCGGGAAGAGCATGTTCTTGGGAAATGGCAATATACCGGCCATCCGCCCGACCACCGCGCGCTTGAGGCTCGATTGATCGAGTGCCAGGGCCACCTTGTCGTAGACGACTTTGAGATCGAGCGTGACCATGATCTCGGTCTCGGAATCGTCGATCTGGTGGATGACCTCGCGCGGCGCATAGAGCGGGTTGTAGTTCACGATCGTGCCGCCCGCCTTGAGCACGGCGTAGTAGCAGACCACGAAGTAGGGGCAATTCGGCAGGAACAGGCCGACCTTCACCCCCGGTCGAACGCCGAGCGCCTGGAAGCCCGCGGCCGCCCGATCGACGAGACGGCCGAGTTCGCGATAGCTGTAGGTCTTGCCGAGAAATTCGAGTGCTGGATTGTCCGGATAGGTCGCGACGGAGTCATCGAGCAAGGCGGAGAGCGGGCGCTCGTGCACGTCCACCGTCGGCGGCACGCCCGGCGGATAGGCCTTGAGCCACGGCCGACCGTTCACCGAACTCGGCTCGCTGTCCATCTCGCTTGCATCCCGATCGTTCCGAACGATGTCGAGCATATCTCGCCCGCCGCAAGCGTCAAGTCGACGGGGTTGGGCCGCTTGGCCCGGTAAGCAACCTTCCGGCCGGAGACCGTGCGCCCGCTGTCACACGTGGCACGAGCGACGCCGGCTCTCGACGTGACGCTCAAGCGTTTTGCCGCCATCGAAGGCAAAAGCTGCCGGCCCGCGCGGCCCGCGCAGCGTATAGAACCCGCGTCATGCGCATTGGCTAGAAATTGTATTTCAAGCCGATTGCAAAGATGTTGGCCGAAAAATCGAAGGTACCGTTGATGTTGCCCGCGGGTGCCGCGGGGTTGTTGACCAGGTTCACTTCGCCATTGGTGAGCGCGAAGATATGGGTGTAGGCGAAATCGAGCGAGAGATTAGGTATCAGCTCGACATTGTAGCCCGCCGAGAGCCAGAACCGATCCGCGTCGGGAATTTGGAAGGTGCGAAACTCGGTTTTGGTGGGTGTGGGATCGTAGGCGATACCCAAGCGCAGCTTCGCCTTCTCGCTCGCCTTGTATTGCACGCCACCCGCCCACCGGACCGTGTCGCTCCACTGTTCTTGTGTCGCCTGCTGCGGCTGAGCCGGGTTGTCGAAGTTGGCGACGAGGTCCTTGAAACGACTCCAATGGGTCCAGGTCAAGTCGCCGAGGAGCAGCCATTTGTCGGTCAATTCCTGGGTGATGGCCGCGCTAGCGCTTTCGGGCAGGTTCAACGTTGTATGGACGCCCGTGCTCTGGAACGCGCTGCCGAGCGGATTGTGCAGCTCCTGCAGCAGCGCCAATGTTTGCGACACGGTCGACGTGGTCGAGAAATTGGCGCTCCCGTTGAGATCGAGATGGACCATGGACCGATAGCTCAAGCCGATGGTCGTATGCTCGAGCGGCTTGATGATCACGCCGCCATTGAAGCCGTAGCCCGTCCCGTTGACCTCGAGCTTCGCCTGGCCGTCCTGGGACTGCGGTGCTGTGCCGATCACAGGATTGAGAATGGACCCGAAGTCGATCGCGTTGCTCAAGAACGCGTCCGCGTACATCACGTTGAAGCCGCCGCCGACGGACAGCCAGTCGGTGGCCTTGTACGAGAGCGACGGGTTGAAATTGTACGTCTTGAGCACCGTCCGCTGGGCA
>DATDHA010000390.1:0-8314 GCA_036521815.1 Alphaproteobacteria bacterium
AGCTCAGCGTTGCTTCGCTAACCCTACGCAACCCTCGCCTCCCGTCGGGAGGAGCGGGGAGGGTGAGGAGGGCTTCGCGACTCCATATCATCCGATCACGCGCTAACGGGCTGATCTTGAGCAACGTCCAGCGGACCGAACGCTCGCCCCTTCTCGAGTGCGCGACGGCGTCATGTGCAATGCCCAGGTGCCGTCGCTTCGAAGGAGGGCGACGCGGCGTTCAAGCCTGTGCTTAAAGGTGCTTGAGCACGGCATCGGCACCGCTCGCCTCGAGCTTGCCGGGCGCTTCCTCAATCCCCATCCACTTGACCACACCCTTGTCGACGATCATGGCATAGCGCTTCGAGCGCACGCCGAGTCCGGCGGCCGTCAGATCGAGTTCGAGCCCAGCCGCCTTCGTGAAATCGGCACTGCCGTCCGCGAGCATCATGACCTTGTCGCCAACGCCCTGGTCCTTGCCCCACGCACCCATGACGAAGGCATCGTTGACCGAGATGCAGGCGATCGTCGACACGCCCTTCTTCTTGATTTCGTCCGCGTGCTGCAGGAAGCCAGGCACGTGCTTGGCAGAACAAGTCGGCGTGAAGGCGCCCGGCAGACCGAAAAGGACGACCTTCTTGCCCATGAAGAGCTCATCGGTCGTGATTTCGGCCGGGCCGTTGGCACCCATGTGCTTGAGCTTAACAGACGGAATCTTGTCTCCAACCTTGATGGTCATAGCCCTACCCCATTAGAGAGAATTAAACCTTATGAAAGCCGATGCGGCCCTCGCGGAACTTGCGTCGGATGCGGGGTCGCCAGCACCTCCCGAGCTTTCGATGGCGCACAATAAATACGATTCTTCGCGGGAAATACAGCCCCTTCTGGAGGGCTTCTAGTTTCGCGACGTGCGCTTGATCGATCCTGCCTTGTCGAGCGCTTCGGCCACGAGATCCGGGGTCAGAAGCTCCGGCAGCGCAATCCCCGCCGGAGCACCCGGACCGTAGACGACATTGAATGGGATCCCGTAGCGGCCGAAGCTTGCGAGGTAGCCCGCAATCTCATCTGACGGGCGCGTCCAATCGGCAAGCATGCGCACGACCGATGGGGCGGCCAGCATTTGCGCGACCGGCGGGCGGTCGAGCACGAATGCCTCGTTCGCTTTGCAGTTGATGCACCAATCGGCGGTCACGTCGACGAACACGACCTTGCCTTGGGCGACGAGGCTCGGGATATCGGCGCGCGCGAAGGGCGCCCAGCCCGCTCTATCGCGCTCGCTCCCGCCTGCATTGTCCGCGGGCAACTCGCCCGGCAGCGCAAACGCCAATATGACGAGTGCGGCGACAGCCGTAACGCCGGATCGGCGCGTGAAGTCGGGCCAAAGATGGCGCGCCCAAAGTGCCAATGGCGTTCCAGCAAGACAGAGTCCGACGGCAACGGCTGCCCGCAAGCCGAAAATTGCAGCCATCACCGAAACGAGCCAAAGGGCGGTACCGGCGAGTGCGACGCCGAGGACCGCCTTGAGGGTCGCCATCCAGCGTCCGGGTGCGGGCAGGTACCGCACGAGGCCGGGCACGGCGGCGACCAAGAGATAGGGCAGAGCAAGCCCGATCCCAAGGGCTGCGAAGATCGCGGCGATTTCGAACGGCCCGCGCGCCAGCGCAAATCCGACCGCCGTGCCAAGAAAAGGTGCGGAGCACGGGGTTGCGAGGATCGTGGTGAAGGCGCCCGTGAGGAACTGGCCCGCGATACCCCGGTGCCCTTTGCCAGGCTTCTCCGTCATCGCGTCCGCGAGAAATCCCGGCAAGCGGATCTCGAACAGGCCCCAGAGATTCGCCGCGAAGAGTACGCAAACGACCGCGAGGGCGGTCAGGAAAACGGGCTCTTGAAACTGAATGCCCCAGCCGACTGCATGGCCGGCGAGCTTGACCGCGATCGTCGCCGCCGCAAGGAGGAGAAAAGCAAAGACGATCCCGGCCGCCGAGGCGAGGAAGCTCACGCGTACAGCACCCCGTCCTGCCCCACCGTGCGTGACCACGCCAAGAAGCTTCAGGGAAAGCACCGGCAACACGCACGGCATAAGATTGAGGATGAGTCCGCCGAGCAGTGCGAGGAGCAGCATGAGGGCGAATGTCGCCCCCTCGGACTTCGCGGGCCCGGCACTAGCCGTGATACGCGTCTCGACCGAGCGGGCACCATCGACCAGGGTAAGGGTCAGCGGGGTCGCGCGCCAGTCGGGAAATTCCTTTGCGACGGTGCCGATGGCAACGCTCAAGACCGCACTGTGCCCGGCGTCGGTGAGCGTCGTCACGGGGGCGGCGAAATCGAGCGGGGACGGACCTTCGATGAAGAGATCGGGGTGCTGGAAGGGCTCCCGCGCCAGCGCCTCGACTTCGAGCACCGGCTTCTCGGGCGAGCCGGCGATCGTCGCGCGCTCGATCGAGAGACCGGCGGCACGCCCGTCGCGGGGTACTTCGTTCTCGAAGCGGTCGATGAGATGGGTGAACGCGGTCGGTGCGGCTGGGCCCGCCGGAAGATCGAGCGCCAATTCGGCCGTATAGGGAATGCAGATTTCGCGGCAGGTGAGGTAGTCCACCTTTGCCTTGAGGGAAAGGGGCTCGCCTGGGCGGGCAAGTTCGGCATGGATCGGGAGCACCACCCTGTCGTGATAGCCGAGCGTGACGAGGCCGAGGACCGAGAAGCGCTCGGGTGCTGGCCAAAGTATTTCGGCACGCGCCAGGTTCTGCGATCCCTCCCACTCGACGTGAGGCGGAAAGCCGGCCGCACCCGGACTGCGCCAATAGATCTTCCATCCCGGCTGGAGCGTGAAATCGAGGCCAAGCCGGACGCCTGTCGCGTCGCCGGCCGCGGCGGCGGCCGAGACGAGGCGAACCTCGGTCTGTTCCGTCAGGGCCGGCTGCGACGCACCCCGCCCTGCCTCGGGTGCTGCCTCGAGAACAGCGCCGACACCCTTGGATTGAGCCGGGGATTGGCCGACTTCGGTCGCATTAAAGGCTGGTGCTGTGAATTGGGTGTCCGCCGCCCGCGAAACCGCCGCAAGGGCGAAGGCGACGACGCACAGGGCAGCGCCCCCGATGAATCGGCGAAGCCAGCGCCGATGCGCGAATACCCGGCCCAACATTCGAAAATCCGTCACAGAGATTAAGAGTTAATCAGGATATCTGGTGCACATATAGACCCGATCGCCCGGCTTCACAAACACGCCTGTTTCACAAAGATGTGTTAGACTCGGCTTGTTTGGAGATCGCTCGCACCATATGTGAGTCGTCATGAAGATCGCCGTTGCCGCAACGGGTTACCTCGCGGGACAACTGCTCATCGCGATGCCGACGATGCAGGATCCGCGCTTCGCCCGCACAATCGTTTATATGTGCGCCCACAGCGCCGAAGGTGCTATGGGGCTCGTCGTCAATCGCACGCTCAAGCAGTTCACGTTCCTCGAGCTGCTCGACCAGATCGGCATTCCGGCGAGAGGGGCCACCAAGGATATCCGCGTGCATTTCGGCGGACCGGTCGAATCCGGGCGCGGCTTCGTGCTTCATTCGGGGGACTTCCAGGCCGACGGAACCCTCGTCGTCGAGGAGAGCGTAGCCCTCACGGCCTCGGTCGACATCCTCAAGGCGATCGCCGACGGGCGCGGCCCGCGCTGCTCGCTGCTCGCACTCGGCTATGCCGGTTGGGGACCCGGCCAGATCGAGGACGAGATCCAGGCGAACGGCTGGCTGAGCGTGCAATCGGACGAAGCGCTCCTCTTCGACAATGATCTCGACACCAAGTGGGAGCGCGCGATGGCCAAGCTCGGCGTTGATTCGCGCATGCTGTCCGACAGCGCCGGTCACGCCTGAGCGAGCTTTTCGGTTATTCGTAGACCTGCTCCGTCCCCGCCGGATATCCAGCCTCTGTTCCGATGAGCGCGAAAAGGAGATGATCGCTCCACTCGCCGTTGATGCGAAGGTATTTGCGTGCGTATCCTTCTTCCTTGAAGCCCATCTTGGACAGCACGCGCTGGCTTGCCGTGTTCGTCGGCAAACACGCTGCCTCGAGGCGGTGGAGCTCGAGTGCTTCGAATGAAAACGCAACGACCGCACGAAGCGCATCTGTCATATAACCCTGGCGCGCGTAAGTTTGGCCGATCCAGTAGCCGAGCGTGCCGGACTGGGCGACGCCGCGGCGAACATTGCCAAGTGTCACGCCGCCAAGGAAGCAATTGTCCTCCTGGCGAAAGATGAAGAAGCTATAGCCCGCATCCTCACGCCAATCGATGCCGTAGCGCCGAAGCCGCCTGCGAAATGAGTCGCGCATCAGCGCATCCGGCGGCCATGTCGGCTCCCACGGCATCAGGAAATCGCGCGACGCCGCCCGCAAGTCGGCCCACGGCCGCCAGTCCCGATCTTCCGGCATGCGCAGATAGGTATGGCGGCCGACAAGGCGGGCCGGTGCAGGGGGCGATCCGGAGAGGGGGCGCAGGAGCCTCATCGGCGGCCGCTCCTTCCCTAGTTCAACCGCTCGGCGACCGAATCGTAGGACTCGAGTCGAGAAATTGGACCGAGCGCGGCGAGTGTCGGCCTCGATGCGGTCAGCCGTGTCGCGATGCGTGCGATCGCGGCCTTGTCGACCGCCTCGATCTTCTTGATCGTTTCGCTGGTCGGAATCGGTCGGCCGAAAACCAGCAACTGCTGGCCAAGCTGCTCGGATCGTGCACCCGTACTCTCGAGCGACATGAGGATGCTCGCTTTGAGCTGCGCCCGAGCACGGCCGATCTCCTCCTCGCTCGCCGTCTCGCCGACCTCGCGAAGCTCGTTGCACACCACTCGGACGACCTCGGGCACATCAGCCTCGCTGGTGCCGGCATAGACGCCAAAGGTGCCGCAGTCCGTGAAGCTCGATGCGAAGGCGTGGATCGAATAGACGAGCCCGCGCTTCTCGCGCACTTCCTGGAAGAGGCGGGACGACATCCCACCGCCGAGCAGCGTGGAATAAACCTGCAGCGCGTGGAAATCGGCATCGTGATACGAGAGCCCGTCGAGCCCGAGGACGACGTGCACCTGCTCGAGGTCGCGCTCGGAGCGAAAATCTCCGCCGCGGTAGCGCCCTTCCGCGATCGCGGGCGATGTGCCCGCGGGCAAATGGAGAAACGCATCGGCGGCAAGTTCGACGAGCCTCGCGTGCGTGATTTTGCCGGAGGCCGCGACGATCATGCGCGACGCACCGTAATGGCGCGCCATGTAGCCGAGGAGCGCTTCGCGACCCATGCGCTCGACTAGCTTCGCTTCGCCCAGCACGGGCCGCCCAAGCGGTTGACCGGGGAACGCGGTCTCCTGGAAGTAATCGAAGATGATGTCGTCAGGCGTGTCGATCGCCTGACCTATTTCCTGCAACACCACCGCGCGCTCGCGCACCAGTTCCTCCTCGTCCATCACGGAGTGCTGGAGAATGTCCGCGATGATGTCGACGGCGAGCGGGGCATCCTCGTGCAGCACCTTCGCGTAATACGCGGTCAACTCCCGTGACGTGTAGGCGTTGAGCACGCCCCCCACGGCCTCGATCTCCTCGGCGATTGCGCGCGCCGAGCGCCGCTTGGTCCCCTTGAACGCCATATGCTCGAGAAGATGGGAAATACCGTTGATCTCCGCTGCCTCGAACCGCGTGCCGGCACCGACCCACACGCCAAACGAGATCGTCTCGACCTGCTCCATTCGATCGCTCACCACGGTAAGCCCGTTGGGTAGTTTCGTGACCTCAACATCCAGTGCCGGCCCGTTCTGGGGCCTCGGCGGCAGCAACTGCAAGCCAGCCATGTTTGAAAACCCTTTTCCGACCAATATGTTATCGGGAAGAACCCGGTTCGGGCCAACGCCCTTGGCGCTCATAATACGACGACGGCCGGCCAAAGTTGTACTGCCGAATTGAGGATGGGGTCATGCCGCTCCGCGCATGGCGGCACGCTCGCGTACAAATGCCTCGACTGATGTTAAGTCATTGTCAATTAACGAATATTTCTCCTCGCGCTCGAACAGATCGTGAAGCCGGGCGGGCAATTTCGGACGTACGCCGGTCGCCCTCTCGACCGCGTCGGGGAATTTGGCCGGATGCGCCGTCGCAAGCGCGATCACGGGTATTGCGGGGTCCCTGCGCCGGGCGCGGCCGGCGGCTACGCCGATCGCGGTGTGAGGGTCGAGGAGCTCGCCCGAGGCCCGGTAAAGTTCGGCAATCGCCCGCTCGGTCGCGGGGTCATCGACCCGGTGGCCCGAGAAAAGCCGGCGCAACGCCTCCCAGTCGGACGCCTCGAGCGTCAGCCTTCCCTCAGCACGGAAGTGCCGCATCGCTGCCTCGACCCGGCTGCCGTCGCGGCCGAACACGTCGAAAAGCAAGCGCTCGAAATTCGACGAGACCTGGATATCCATGCTCGGCGAAAGGGAAGGCTCCACAGCGCGGATTTCCATCGTCCCCTGCTCGAAAAACCGCGTCAGGATGTCGTTCCGATTCGAGCCGACGATGAATTGGCTCACCGGCAGTCCCATTTCGCGCGCCGCATAGCCTGCGAAGACGTTGCCGAAATTGCCTGTGGGTACCGCGAATGCGACTCGGCGCTCGGGTGCGCCGAGTGCGATTGCCGCCCAGACATAATAGGGGATCTGGGCCATGATGCGGGCCCAATTGATCGAGTTGACCGCGGAGAGCCGCATCTCGTCGCGGAAGGGCTGGTCATTGAACATCGCCTTCACGATGTCCTGGCAATCGTCGAAGCTGCCCTTGAGTGCGATGTTCCAGACATTAGGTGCGTCGACGGTCGTCATCTGCCGCCGTTGCACGTCGGAGACCCGTCCGTGGGGATGGAGGATGAAGATATTGACCGCATCCCGATCCCGGCAGGCTTCGATCGCCGCCGAGCCGGTATCGCCGGACGTGGCGCCGACGATGGTCACGCGCTCGCCCCGCCGCTTCAGCACATGATCGAAGAGCCGGCCGACGAGCTGAAGGGCCACGTCCTTGAAGGTGAGTGTCGGCCCATGAAAAAGCTCGAGCAGCCAATCATTTGCCCCGAGCTGCTTCAGGGGCACTACTACCTGATGATCGAATGAGGCGTACGCCTCGCGTACAAGGGACGCGAACACCCCCTCGGCGACACGCCCGCCAAGGAATCGCTCCATGACCCGAATGGCCAAGTCGGGATAGCTCAAACCGCGCAGTGCCGCAAACTCGCCCGCCGTCAGGCGAGGCCAAGTCTCCGGCAGATAAAGCCCGCCGTCGCGCGCCAAACCGGCGAGCAGCACCTCGTCGAAGACAAGTGCGGGCGCATTCCCTCGGGTACTGACGTAGCGCAAAGTTCGGTTGTCCTTTGTCCGGACGTCAATCTAGCCCATCGCGCCAGCCTACGCATTGCCGAGATAACGGTCTTCGAGATGGCGCTCGAAGACGGCGGGATCGAGCGGCCGGCCGGTTGCGTCCGCGATGAGCTCGCGCGAAGACAGAAGCGAGGCTTTGCGATGAACATGCTCACGGAGCCAGGCGACGAGTGCCTCGAAGTTCCCATTGCGGATGCCGTCAAGGATCGATGGGTCGGCCCGCTTGACGGCGTCGAAGAGCTGCGCTGCTGTCATGGCGCCGAGCGTGTAGGTCGGGAAATATCCCCAAGCGCCGTCATACCAGTGGATATCCTGTAGACAACCGCGACGGTCGTCCGGCGGACGAACGCCGAGCAGCTCTTCCATTCCGTCGTCCCAGGCGCCCGGCAAGTCGACAACAGCGAGATCGCCGGCCAGCATCGCCTTTTCGAGCCGGTAGCGCAGGATGACATGGGCGGGATAGCTCACTTCGTCGGCCTCGACCCGGATCAGGCTGCGCTCGACGCGAGTATAGAGACGGTAGAAGTTGTCCGCCTCCCAGGCTGGCCCGCTGCCGCCGAATGCCTCCCTGGCGAGCGGGGCGAGGTAGGTGAGGAACTCGCGGCTGCGACACGCCTGCATTTCGATAAGCAGCGACTGGCTTTCGTGGATGCTCATCCCGCGCGCGTCGCCAACCGGCTGATAGCGCCAATCGGCGGGCAGCCCGCGCTCATAAAGCGCGTGGCCGGTTTCGTGAAGCACTCCCATGAGGCTTCCCGTGAAGTCGTCCTCGCTGTAGCGCGTCGTGATCCGCACGTCGTCCGGCGTCCCACCGCAGAAGGGATGAAGGCTTGGGTCGAGCCGGCCGTGACGGAAATCAAAGCCGACGGTGCTCATGAGCTTCTCGCAGAGTGCGCGCTGCCGCTCGACCGGAAACGGGCCATCCAGGGCCTTGACCGCCCCTTCCGATGCCTGGCGCTCAAGCACCT
>DATDHA010000391.1:0-7556 GCA_036521815.1 Alphaproteobacteria bacterium
GGGATACTCCTGTAGACGCCTTGAACATATCCCCGCGACCCTGACGCTCGGCATCCTCTATCTCTACGGTGCGGGCACCGAGGACGAAGCAACCGCCATAAGAGCCGATCCGGCGCGAGCGGCGGGCTTTCTCAAGATCGCGGCCGATGCGGGCGACAAGGAGGCACAATATCTCATGGGCCAGCTTTACATGAGCGGGGACGGCGTGCCCCAGGACCTCGCCAAAGCCTCCGACTACACGATCCGTGCAGCACGGCGCGGCATCGTGGGTGCTGAATATAATGCCGGGGTGCTGGCGCTCAGCACCGGCGACACGGCCGAAAACCTGATCGAGGCGTACAAGTGGTTCTCCCTCGCCGCTCGGGAGCATTATCCGGGAGCCGAGCAGAACCGCCGGCATATCGCCACTTTCCTCTCGCCCACCGATCTCCAGAAGGCCGAGGCACTGGTGAACGAATTCCGGGCGAGCGATTGAGGCGATAGGCGCCGATATCGCTCTCGTCTCCGCTCACCGACGGCACCTTCGTTCATCCTTGCCACTTGCGGGCGCTAGCGCGGCGCGGTCTTATAGCGAGAGGGAAGGCCCCAAGAACAACTAAAGGGAGGCTAAATGCTCGGCACGATGATGCGCTTCCCCCTGACGCTGACGGCGGTTCTCGAACACGCCGGCAAACTGCACCAGGACGTCGAAATCGTCTCGCGTCTGCCCGACAAATCGCTCCACCGGTACCGATATGCCGATTTCTTCCGGCGTGCGAAGCAGCTTGCCGAAGCGCTCATCGCGGTCGGGCTCAAGCGAGGTGATCGGGTTGCGACCCTCATGTGGAACAACTACGCGCATGTCGAGGCCTATTTCGGCATTCCCGCGGCGGGTGGCGTGTTCCACACGCTCAATCTGCGCCTTCATCCGGACGACATCGCCTATATCGCGAACCACGCGGGCGACCGATTCCTGATCGTCGATGACGTGCTGCTGCCGCTTTACGAGAAAATTCGCGACCGGGTGAAGTTCGAGCGCGTGTTCGTCGTCTCGCACTCGGGCACACCTGTGTCCGCCCCATACGAGGATTACGAGGCACTCCTCAAGACGGCGACAGGTAAATTCGTCTTCCCGGAGATCGACGAGAACGAGGCGTGCGGCATGTGCTACACCTCGGGCACCACGGGCAAGCCGAAGGGGGTTGCCTACAGCCACCGCTCGATGGTGCTGCATTCCTTCTGCATTTCTCTCCCGGATGTGCTCAATTTCCATATGCGCCAGACCGCGATGCCGATCGTTCCGATGTTCCACGCGAACGCCTGGGGCATTCCGTTCGCGGCCGTGCTCACCGGAACGAAGCTCGTCATGCCGGGTCCGCATCTCGACGCCGAGAGCCTGTGCGATCTTTTCACGCGCGAGAAGGTGACCTGTGCGGGCGGCGTGCCATCACTATGGCTTGGCGTCCTCGACCTTTTGAAGCGCGAGCGCGCCAAATATCCGACTGCCCCCGGAATGCGCCTGCTCGTCGGCGGCTCCGCCTGTCCCGAATCGATGCTGCGCTCGTTCGACGAGCTCGGCATCTCCATCTGCCACGCCTGGGGCATGACCGAGATGTCCCCCGTCGGCACGCTCGGCACTCTCAAGCCGCGCATGGACCAAAGCGACAAGGACACCAGGTACCGTTACCGCGCCAAGCAGGGCATGCCGCTGCCTTTCGTCGAAATGCGCATTGTCGGCGATGAGGGCGAAGCGCCTTGGGATGGCGAGACGATGGGGGAGCTTCAGGTGCGCGGTCCTTGGGTCGCCGCGTCCTATTACAATCCCGACGGCAAGGTGACGAGCTGGTCCGACGATGGCTGGTTCCGCACCGGCGACGTCGTCAATATCGATCCGGAGGGCTATGTCAAGGTCACCGACCGCACCAAGGACCTCATCAAGTCGGGCGGCGAGTGGATCAGCTCGGTCGATCTCGAGAACGCGCTCATGGGTCATCCGGCCGTGCTCGAGGCAGCGGTGATCGCGGTCGCCCATGCCAAATGGACGGAACGCCCCCTTGCCTGTGTCGTCCTCAAACCTGGTGCCGCCGTCACGGCGAAGGAGCTCAAGGACTTCCTCGCGGGTAGATTCGCAGCCTGGTGGCTGCCCGACGCGATCGAGTTCGTCTCGGAAATCCCCAAGACCTCGACAGGCAAGTTCCAGAAAACGCGCCTCAGGGACATCTTCAAAGACTACGAGCTCGCGAGCTGAGCCGTGCAGGTGCGGAACTGGCATATACCGCCGGACGCGGCGCGCGTATTGGTGGCACGTGCCCTCCGTGCGTTCGGGGACGGCGCCATTAGCCTTCTCCTGCCGGTCTATCTCACCGCACTCGGCTTCGACGCCTTCCATGTCGGAATAATCGCGGCGGCCACACTCCTTGGCTCGGCGGCGGTAACCCTGCTCATGGGGATCGTCGCGCACAGATTCACGCGCCGAGGCACCCTTCTTGCGGCCTCCGTCCTCATGACGGCAACCGGCCTCGCATTTGCCTTCGTCACGGATTTTTGGCCGCTTGTTCTCATCGCGTTCGTGGGCACGCTCAATCCGTCGTCGGGCGACGTGAGCCTTTTCCTCCCGCTCGAGCAGGCGCTTCTCTCCCATACCGCGGCCGACCGGGAGCGTACGCGCGTCTTTGCGTGGTATAGCCTCACGGGTTCGCTGGTTGGCGCGTTGGGTTCGCTCTTTGCCGGTCTGCCCAAATTGCTCATCGCCCGATACGGACTTGGCCTGCTGCCGATCCTCGACGCGATGTTCATCCTCTATGCTCTCTTTGGCCTGGCCTCCTTCGCACTTTATCGCCGGCTCACGCCGGTCGCCGAGGGAGAGGTGGAGAAACCCGCCGCACCGCTCGGCCCATCGAAGCGCATCGTCTATACGATAGCCGCACTCTTCAGCCTCGACGCCTTCGGCGGCGGCCTTGTCGTGCAGACACTCCTCGCCCTCTGGCTCTTCAAGCGCTATAGCCTGCCCCTCGATACCGCGGCGGTCATCTTCTTCTGGATGGGCGTGCTGTCCTCGATTTCATTCTTGATCGCCGTGCCGATATCCCGGCGCATCGGCCTCATCAATACGATGGTCTTCACGCACCTGCCGTCCAACGTCTGCTTGATGCTCGTGCCCCTGATGCCGAACCTGGGGCTGGCGGTGGCGTTGCTCTTCGCGCGCTCGGCACTCTCCCAAATGGATGTGCCGACGCGCACGTCCTATGTGATGGCGGTCGTGACCCCGGGCGAGCGCGCAGCGGCGGCGAGCGTTACCGCGGTGCCGCGCAGTCTCGCGGCGGCGGTGAGCCCCGTGCTCGCGGGCGCACTCCTGACGCTTACGAGCTTCGGCTGGCCGCTCGTGATCGCCGGGGCGCTCAAGGCCGCTTACGACCTGCTGCTGCTTGCGATGTTCCGGAATGTCCGCCCGCCTGAGGAGGACGCAAGGCGCCCTTAAGCTCACCCGGCCGAGCCAGACGCAGCGCCGAGCGTGGCGCAGCGCCGGGCCGGGGCAGTACCTTGCCGGATCACGGGACCGGCGCTACTGGCGGAAGCTCGCGTCCTTGGCATCGAGCATGCGCAGGAGCCCCGGCCAGGCAAGCTCGCTCAGCCGCTCGCGCATCGTCTCGCCTTGCACCTGCCGGGTCACGACGTCCTGTACCTCGGCCGACGGAGTCACGACGCCGTGGCCGCCCGCGAGCGCTGCAACCTGAACCGAGCAGGCGCGCTCGAGCGTGAACATCATCAGGAAAGCATCCGCAACAGTGATGCCGCAAGCGAGCGTTCCGTGATTGCGCAGCAGCATGAGATTGCGCTGGCCGAGATCCCGCGTAAGCCGCTCCCGTTCGGCGAGGTCGAGTGCAATCCCTTCGTAATCATGATAGGCGAGCATTGCATGCACGATCATTGCGTTCTGGCTCAGCGGCAGGAGCCCGTCCTTCTGGGCCGAAACGGCGACCCCGTCACGCGTATGCAGATGGATGACGCAGCCGGCGTCCTTGCGCGCCATATGGATCGCACTGTGAATCGTGAACCCGGCGCGATTGAAGCGGTAATCCGTCGGCATCACGATTTCGCCGTCGAAATCCACCTTGATCAGCGACGATGCCGTGATTTCGTGGAACATCATGCCGTAGGGATTGATCAGGAAGTGGTGCACCGGCCCCGGCACGCGGGCGGAGATATGGGTGAAGATCAGGTCGTCCCAGCCGTAATGTGCGACGAGACGATAGCACGCGGCAAGATCGACGCGGAGCTTCCATTCCTCCGCCGGGACGAGTTCGCGCACGGATTTGGACCCCACCTTCATTGCCGAGACGCCTGCATTCATTTTCTCCTCCCGAGCTTGACGGTGCCGTGGAAGGCCACGGCACACCGAATGCGGCTCAAGTTTAGCACAGATATCGCGGTGCTCACGAGCCGGTGCCGATGCGGCCCGCCGGGTACCGCGACAACCTTGCGAGCATCTCTTCGAGTGCGGCGGAAACCGCACCAAGCGGTATCGCCTCCATCGAATCCGAGCCGAAGTCCCGCGCCTTGATGATCGTGAGATCGGGCGTGGCGGGCGCCATTTTCGCGGAGTTCGTCGGGCCGAACAAACTCAAGAGTGGTGCTTCCGCGGCGGCCAATATGTGGGCCGTGCCGCAGTCGTTTGTGACTGCGAACGCGAGGCGCTTCCCGATCGCCAAGGTAAAGAGCGGCGAGGCCGCTATCGCTCGCGACACCCGCTCATCCTGCAGCGGGAAGCGTGCGTCGGGGACGGCAGCGCTCAGCGCCTCGGCCCAAGCCTGCTCCATCGGCCCGAGCAGAAATACCGCGCGCGCGCCGAGTGTGCGCACATGACTTGCGAGCCCTACATAACTTGCCCGCGGCCAGCATTTGTGGATGCCACCCGCGCCGGGCACCAAGCCGACATAGATTTCCCCATCGGGCAGGGCGACGCGTGCGGCGGCGTCGTATTCGGGCGGAATCGTCGGTGGAGGTGCGAAGATCGGATCGTGTCCGGAGGCGACGCGGATGAGATCGAGCAGCCGCTCGATCATCAACGCAGGTTTCCGGTAGCGTCCCCGCGGCCTGATATCGGAGAGCCAGAAATTCGCAGCACCCGAGACAAACTTGCCATGACGTACGCGGCTGAGGACAAGGGTGGTCCGAACATGGCGTTGCGTATCGATGACGAGGTCGAAGCGACGCCCTCGGAGCGGCGGGCGCAAAATGCCGACGATATCCGACCGCATACCGCCGTCCTCGATGATCTCATCGAGATAAGCTTCCACGAGCGGCTTGAGCAGGCTTGCATAAACGGTCTTGCCCTTGCCGGCCAACCAGGTGATCCGTGCCCGTGGCCACGTGCCGCGCAGGGCGCGCAGGAACGGGATCTTCATGAACCCGTCGCCCATGAGTTCGAGATCGGAATAGGCGAGAATCGTGGCTGACTCGGCAGGCACCGGCTCATTCTAGCAGCATGCCACGCCAGCCGCATGCAGCGGCTCGATTTGTAAGATTTTTGTTAGTTTTCGCGCCGGACGGCACTTTCGTGCCAGCGCCGCAGCACGAGATGCTGCACAAGCGTCAGCGCAAGAAAAATGAGGACTCCGGCGAGCGAGATCATCACAAGGGCTGCGAACATGCGCGGAATGTTGAGGCGGTAGCCGGACTCGAGGATGCGGTAGGCAAGTCCCGACTCCGAGCCCGCCGTGCCGGCCACGAACTCCGCCACCACGGCCCCGATCAGTGCGAGACCGCCGCTGATGCGCAACCCGCCGAGAAAATAAGGCATGGCACTCGGTAACCGCAAAAGCCACAGCACCTGCCGCCTGGAAGCGCCGTAAAGCTGGAAAAGATTGAGAAGGTTATGATCCGCACTATGCAATCCAAGCGTGGTGTTCGAGACCACGGGGAAGAACGCGACGATCCAGGCGCAGATCAAGAGCGCAATCTGCGTGTCCCGCACCCAAATTATGATGAGGGGTGCGATCGCCACGATGGGCGTCACCTGGAGGATCACGGCGTAGGGAAAGAGGCTGAGCTCGATGAGGCGGGATTGCGCCAGGAGTATCGCAAGGGCAAGGCCGCTGATCGCCGCGGCGGCGAATGCAATGCCGGTGTTCTCGAGCGTGATCCACAGGGAGCTCGAAAGCGTTTGCCAATCGCTGATCAGCGTATGGGCGATAACAAGCGGGCCGGGCACGATATAGATCGGGACGTGATCGAGGCGCACGAACGCCTCCCATCCGCCGAGGAAGATCAGCCCCACCAGCAGCGGCGCCAAAATCTTCACGACGATGGCAGCACTCGCATTCGGCTCGCCGCCTCTGTCCCGGCCGCCCTCCGCACGCTTCGGCTCGAAACTCGATCGATCGTCCATCGCGTCGGTCCTCAGCCTTCCATCGCCCGATGAAGTGCCGCACTTGTGGCCCGGCAGAATGCATTGTATTCGCCGGAGGTGCGGAACGCCTCGTCGCGTTTGAAGGACGATGGGATCCGAATCTCCTCGGCGATCCGGCCCGGCCGCTTGGACATGACGAGCACGCGCTCCGAGAGATAGACGGACTCGAACACACTGTGCGTGACGAACACGACCGACAGCTTGCGCTTGGCCCAGAGGCCCAGGAGATCGTTGTTGAGCTTCGAGCGCGTGATTTCGTCGAGTGCCGCGAACGGTTCGTCCAACAGCAGAATGCTGGGGTCCGTCACGAGGGCGCGCGCGATCGAGACGCGCATCTTCATCCCGCCCGAAAGCTCGCGCGGATAAGCGCGCTCGAACCCACCGAGGCCGACAAGCTCTATCACCTCCTCGACCCGGGTGCGGGCGGCTTTACGGCTTTCGCCCGCGATCCGCAACGGCAGATGCACGTTGTCGAAGAGTGTTGCCCAAGGCATCAGCGTGGGCTCCTGGAAAACGAAGCCGATATCGTGGTGCCGCTTGCCGAAGCGCGAAACCCGCTTTTCCCGCGGCCATTCGATGTGGCCCGCGGACATCGATCCAAGCGCCGCAATGAGGCGCAGCACGGTGCTTTTCCCGCAACCCGAAGGGCCGAGCAGCGTTACGAACTCGCGCGCACCCACCGAGAAGCTCAGCCCGCGCAAGGCTACCACGCCGTTCGAGTAGGTTTTGCTGACATCCGTAAGTCGAACGATAGGGGCCGCCTGGTCGGTCAGCACCTCGAGCGGCATCGTGCGATCTAGCGCTGCCGGAAGAGTGAAATGGGGAAGACTGCCACCATACGCCTCCTCAAGGCGATTTCGGGCTTTGCGCATGGCGTCGGGGCGGGCCTTGTCGGCAAGGTCGACACTTACTTCCTCATCTCCATCGCGAACCGCTTGTTGACGAACGAGAAGTCGAAGCCCTTCTGCCAATCGAGGTTCTTGGGATAAATGTCTGCAGCCGCCAAAATGCCGTAGAGCTCCTCGATACGTTCGGGGGCCATCGCGCCGATGCCGTTCTTGAGCGCATCACCCGAGTCGACGATTCCGAACTCCTTCAATTTCGTGATCCCATTGACGATCAGATCGTCGGTCATTTCGGGGTTATCTTGCTTGATCAGGGCATTACC
>DATDHA010000392.1:0-2267 GCA_036521815.1 Alphaproteobacteria bacterium
GTCGTCAACAAATCGGACGGCGCACTTTTGCCTGCCGCCAATCGCACGGCCGCCGACTACCGTCGCGCCCTTCACCTCATCAGGCCAAGCTCGCCCCATTGGCGCACACCGGTCTCTCAATGCTCGGCACTTGACGGAAAGGGGATTCCCGAAATCTGGAGCATCGTTGAGCGCTACAGGACGACGATGACGGCAAGCGGGGCGTTCGCAGCCCGGCGTGCCGAACAGGCGCGCGCCTGGCTTTGGAGCGAGGCGACAGAGAATCTGCTGGCGCGCCTCAGGAGCCATCCAGGTGTCGGCAAGCGGGTCGAGGAGATCGAGAAGGCGGTGGCTGCCGGCAAGCTCAGCCCGACCGCCGGTGCGCGGCGGTTGCTCGAGGCATTCGAGGGCTGATTTATCCACCACCCGCGCGCGGTTTTCCACAACGCGCCCTTCGGATCGCGGGAACGGAGTCGTCAAGTGCTGGATTTCCGGGGCAACTTTGCGCGCAGCTCCAGTGGATCGATTTGTGGATAAGGTCTCGGCGGTCGCCTTGCATAAGCAATTGGAATCACAAGGGAGATCACATATCGTGAATTCCTGATTGCAAACTTCTCGCGCGGCTGAAACGCGTGGCACCGGCAAAAACACCCAAGTCCGAGGGCGAGGCAGGCGAAGATGAGCGAGAAAGCGAGCAGTCTCTTTTCCGAATTGACGGGCCGCGCCGTGCCGCCGCCGCGCCACTCGACCGGCATTCTTCCCTATCAGGCGCTCAAGGAGTTGATCCGCACGAAGGAGATCATGGCGGCGGCGGACTTCACCGATGCGCAGTTGCAGCCGGCTTCGATCGATCTCCGTCTCGGCGCCGTCGCCTATCGCGTGCGCGCGAGCTTTCTGCCTGGCGAAGGCTACACGGTGCATCAGAAAATCGATCTCTTCGGCATGCACAAGATCGATCTTACCCAAGATGCCGTCCTCGAAAAGGGCTGCGTCTACATCGTGCCCTTGCTCGAGCATGTCGCGTTGACAAGCCGCATTTCCGGCCTCGCGAATCCCAAGAGCTCGATCGGCCGGCTCGACATCTTCACGCGGCTCATCGTCGACGGAGGCGCCGAGTTCGACCGCATTCCCGCTGGTTACGAGGGTCCGCTATTTGCGGAGATCAGTCCGCGCACCTTCTCGGTCGTCGTGCGGCAGGGCTCTCGCCTCAGCCAGCTTCGCATCCGGCGCGGCACCCCTTCCTATAGCGACGCCGAGCTTTTTCGCCTCCAAGAGCAGCTTCAGCTCGTCGATCGCCCGCTCGAACAACGTCACGTGCAGCGCGGGCTTCCGGTCACGGTCGATCTCGAAGGCCCAGGTGGCGGGCAGCTCATCGGCTTTCGGGCCAAGAAGCATGCCGATCTCATCGACCTCGACCAGGTCGGATATTACGAGCCGCTCGACTATTGGGAGCCGATTTACGCCATGCGCGAACGCGCGATCATCCTCAACCCGGACGACTTCTATATTCTCGCGTCCAAGGAGGCAGTCAACGTGCCGCCCGATCATGCCGCCGAGATGGTCGCGTACGACACGCTCGTCGGCGAGTTCCGCGTGCATTATGCGGGTTTCTTCGATCCCGGCTTCGGCCACGCGGCACAGGGTGCGCAGGGCACGAAGGCCGTGCTCGAAGTGCGCTCCCACGACGTGCCCTTCATGATCGAGGACGGCCAGCTCGTCGGCCGGCTCGTCTATGAGCGGCTGACCGACACGCCCGACCGGCTCTATGGCAGTGCGATCGGCTCGTCCTATCAGCGCCAGGGCCTGCAGCTCTCGAAGCAGTTCAAGCCGCTCGCGTAACGCCGCCCACTCGGCCTGGCTTCAAGCGGGATCAATGTTGGCGCGGCGGATCGAGCGCCCAGGGCGGGCGCAGGCGATTCCTCCCGGCGAAATAGAGGCAGATTCGATTGCCATCGGGATCGCGACAATGCGCCTCGCGCCAGAGCCAACGCTGGTCGGCGGGGCGGCTCTCGAATGCGATCCCGCGCGCTTCGAGCATTGCCACGCGCGTGTCGAGATCGTCGCACTCGAAATAGACGACGACCCCCGGCGTCGCGGCATCGGCCTTCTCGACCGAGAAGGTCGCGTCCCCATCGGGGCAGACAAAGCGCGCATAGTTGCTCGAGGCGACGATCTGCGTGAGCCCTAGCATCAGATAGAACTCGACGGCGCGAGGGATATCTGTAACCGGCACGGTAACCTGATTGAGACGCATGGCCTATTCTAGAGCCTGATCCGATCCATTTCAC
>DATDHA010000393.1:0-3904 GCA_036521815.1 Alphaproteobacteria bacterium
ATCTAGTCGCACTTCCCCGCCCCATGCAATGCCATAAACGCGTCAACCGAACTGCTTGCGCACGAGTGCCCTGAGGGCGACGAGTTCATCCAACACGGACTTGAGTTGAGCGCGATCGATCTGGCGGGGGGAATTCGCCGCTCGTGCCGTATCCGCCCGCACCCGCCCTGCCCCACGCTCCGCAGTGGCTGCCTCGCCCGCTCCATCGCCCGGGACATTCCTGGCCCCCGTCTCCCGAAGGAGCTTTTGTGCACCCTTGATGGTGTAACCCTGGCGATAGAGGAGTTCCCGGATCGTGCGCAGCAAGGCCACATCCTCGGGCCGGTAGTAGCGCCGTCCGCCGGCCCGCTTAAGCGGCTTCACCTGCGAGAACTTGGATTCCCAAAACCGCAGCACGTGCTGGGGCACGTCGAGCTCGTCAGCGACTTCGCTGATGGTCCGAAACGCGGCCGCGGATTTGCCGCCCAGCCGGCCCGCATCGTGGCTCGACGCATCGCGCGCGTCGGGCATGTTCAGCTCGCCTGCGCGCCGCTCCCACGCGAGGCCGCATTGATGCGGTTCTTGAGCACGTGCGAGGCGCGGAAGACGAGGACGCGGCGGGGCAGGATCGGCACCTCCTCGCCCGTCTTGGGATTGCGGCCGATGCGCTGACCTTTCTGGCGGACCGAGAAGCTGCCGAAGGAGGAAATCTTGACGGTCTGGCCCTGGGTGAGCGCCTCCCCAATTTCCGCGAGCACGGACTCGACGAGGTCGGCCGACTCGTTGCGCGACAGACCCACCTCCTGATAAACCGCCTCGCTAAGATCCGCGCGCGTGACCGTCTTGCCCGTCATGGCATCCCCTCCAAAAGCAAAATTAACCGTACCCCGGACAGGGAAATCGGTCAATTTGAAAGGGATGGCCTGTTTTTCTAACGTCGAATTGCACCAAAGTGGCGGCTGCCGGGCGCTACCAGCGTATGAGGCCCGCACCCCATGCAAGCCCGCCGCCGATCGCCTCGATCAAGATGAGCTGGCCTTCCTTGATGCGGCCGTCGGCAACGCCTTCGGCAAGGGCGAGCGGCACCGACGCCGCCGAGGTGTTGGCGTGGCGTTCGACCGTCTTGATCACCCGCTCGCCCGTGAAGTGGAGCTTGCGCGCGGTACCGTCGATGATGCGCTCGTTCGCCTGATGCGGCACCAGCCAGTCGATATCATCGGCGGAAAGGCTATTCGCCGTCAGCGCCTCCAGAACGACCTCCGTGAGCTTGGCGACCGCATGTCGGAACACCTCTTTTCCCTGCATGCGGACGGTGCCGACGGTCTGCGTCGAAGAAGGCCCACCGTTCACGTAAAGAATGTCGTAGAGCCGGCCATCCGTGTGCAGATGGGTGGACAGCACGCCCCGCTGGCGCGCACTCGGGGCACCGGGAAAGCTGCGCAGCACGATCGCACCGGCACCGTCGCCGAACAGGACGCAGGTGTTGCGGTCATTCCAGTCGAGCAGGCGCGAGAACGTCTCGGCACCGATCACAAGGGCGGTCTTTGCCTGATTGAGCCGGATCGCATTGTCGGCGACGGCGAGTGCAAAGACGAAGCCCGCGCACACCGCCTGAACGTCGAAGGCCGCACCGTTCCCGCATCTGAGTGCGGCCTGCACGCGGGCGGCTGTCGCCGGGAACACGTCGTCCGGCGTCGTGGTCGCAAGCACGATTAGATCGACCTCGGAGGGTGCAACGCCGGCTTGGGCGAGTGCCGCGCGTGCGGCAAGAAGTGCGAGATCGGATGTGCGTTCGCCATCGGCTGCGATGCGGCGCTCGCGAATTCCGGTGCGCTCGACGATCCACTCGTTCGAAGTGTCGATTCGCTCAGCGAGTTCCGCGTTCGTGACGATGCGCTCGGGCAGATATGCGCCGCAGCCCAGAACCCTCGAATGAAAAAGCATCAGCCGGCCGCCGCGTGAGGCTTGTCGTCCGCGGTTTCGCTCAACCGGCCGAACTCCTCCTTGATCCGATCGTTGAAGCCGCCGGCAGCCAGATCGATCGCAACCCCGATCGCGTTCGCGAAGCCGAGCGCGTCGGTTCCGCCATGGCTCTTCACCGCGATTCCGTTGAGCCCGAGGAACATGGCGCCGTTGTATCGGCGCGGGTCGGTGCGCACCTGCATCTTCCTGAGCGCGCTCCCCGCAAGGAAAAACCCGATCTTGGCGACGAAGGAGCTTTTGAACGCCTGCCGGACGAACTCACGCAGGAGCTTTGCCGTCCCTTCCGCCGTCTTGAGCGCTATATTGCCGGTGAAGCCGTCGGTCACGATGACGTCGACCGTGCCGGCCGCAATGTCGTCCCCCTCGACGAACCCCTCGAACTTGATGGGTAAGCGCGTATTCCGCAGAATGGTGCTTGCCGTCTTGACGGCGTCCCGACCCTTGACCGGCTCTTCGCCCACGTTGAGAAGCCCGATCGTCGGCTGCTGCATGCCCAGCACGGTGCGTGCAAACACCTCGCCCATCACCGCGAACTGGACGAGATTGTTGGCGTCGCACTCGACGTTGGCGCCGAGATCGAGCATCACGCTCTCGCCGCGCATGGTCGGGAAGAACGCCGCGATCGCCGGCCGGTCGATGCCCGGAAGCGTTCCGAGCGTCAACTTCGCCATCGCCATCAGCGCACCGGTGTTGCCAGCCGAGACCGCAGCACCGGCTTTGCCATCGCGCACCGCATTGATCGCCTCCCACATGCTCGATCCGCGGCCTTGGCGCAACGCAAGCGAAGGCTTCATGTCGCCCGGCACGATCTTGTCGGTGTGGATCAGCGAGACGATCTTCTTCAGCTTTGGCTTACGCTTCAGCAACGGCTGGATCTTCGCTTCGTTGCCGAAGAGAAGGAAGCGGACGTTCGGATGCCGGATGCGAGCCAGCGCTGCTCCCTTGACAACGATTCGCGGGGCGTTGTCGCCCCCCATCGCGTCAAGCGCAATTGTCAACGGCTCGGTCAATCGGCTCTCCCTCCGGAACCTTCGGGGGCTTCGCTCACGCCGTCTTTACTTCGACCACCTCGCGACCGCGATATTGACCGCACGCCGGGCAAACATGGTGTGGGCGCATACGCTCGCCGCAGTTCGCGCACTCGACGTAGGCGGCCTTGCCCAAGGCGTGGTGCGCGCGACGCATATCGCGGCGCGACTTGGATGTCTTTTTCTTCGGAACAGCCATGACGCATTACTCTCAACAAAGACCAAATTTTAGCCGGAAGCCCGCCTAGATATCGGAAATCGGCAGCCGCGGCAAGCTGATCCCGCAGCACTACGATTTCCACCTCGGGTGGCGGGCAAGGACGGCAAAGGGGCTTTCGGCCCCGCCGGCGGCCCCGAGGGCCGCCTCTTTGCGTGACGCAGAAGAAGGCGTGCTTCGCACGCCGGCGGCCCTGAGGGCCGCCTCTTTGCGTGACGCAGAAGAAGGCGTGCTTCGCACGCCGGCGGCCGTGGCCCCCTTAAGCGGCCCCAGGACCTCCTCAAGCGTAACGCCTGGCCGGCGGGGATAGGGATCGAGGGCCAGCGCCAACTGCTGGGCCACCACCTCGCCAATATCGATCCGATTGTCGACCAGAGGCTCGGGCAGATCGTCGCCATTTTCGTCGTCGTTATCTTCGACGACGTGGCCATGAGGCAGGTCCCGTCGCTCGGGGGCAAAATGCAGCACGAAGTCCTCCTCGATGTCGTTTTCTATCGAATCGAGGGATACAACGCAGCTCTGCACCACTTTGGCACGAAGGCTTCCCTCCAGCCGGACGACCGGCCCATGCCCCACGCGGCGGAGCATCACCTCGGCCTCGAGCGCTTCGAGCGAGACCAGGCCGAACCGCCGCGCAAGCGCCACTCGTTCCGTCTCGTTCGCCGCGATCTTCTCCGTGACCTCGTCCTCGTCGAGC